>JAZKHK010000090.1:0-42764 GCA_040385425.1 Pseudomonadota bacterium
CTCGGTGCGCCACAACCCCGAGTTCACCATGATGGAGTTCTACGCGGCCTACTGGGACTACCAGGACCTGATGACCTTCACCGAAGCGCTGATCCGCGATGCGGCCCACAAGGCCGTCGGCACGCTGCACCTGACCTACGGCGGCAAGGACGTCGATCTGGCCAAGCCGTTTGAGCGTCTGACGATTGTTGAAGCCATCTGCAAGCACACCGAAGCCGGTGAAGTGATCGAAGGCGGTACGCAGCGCAAAGTGGACAACGAGACCTGGCTCATCGGCGCCCTGCGCAAACTGGGTTTGTCAGAAGGCAAACACAAGCTCTCGACCCGCTCGCTGGCCAGCCTGCAAGTGATGTACTTTGAAGAAACAGTGGAAGAAAAACTGTGGCAGCCCACCTTCATCTGCGAGCACCCGGTTGAAATCTCACCGCTGGCCCGCGCCAGCGACCACAAACCGGGCGTGACCGAGCGTTTTGAGCTCTACATCACCGGCCGGGAATTCGGCAACGGCTTCAGCGAATTGAACGACGCCGAAGAACAAGCCGCGCGCTTTCATGCCCAGGTGGCCGCCAAGGAAGACGGCGATGACGAAGCCATGTACTACGACCACGACTTCATCCGCGCCCTGGAATACGGCATGCCCCCGACCGGTGGCTGCGGCGTCGGCCTGGACCGCTTGATGATGTTGCTGACCGACAGCAGCAGCATCCGCGATGTGATCTTGTTCCCGGCCCTGCGCCGGGAATCTTGAGCCAATTTAAAGCCAAATAGGCCTCTAGCCCGCGTACCTATTGCACAAGCAGCTATGTATTCCATAGCAAAAAAGCCGCTGAAGTACCTGACGGGCTACTCACCAGACACGCTGGCGCAAGTTGAGCAACTGGTCGCCCGCAACGGTCTGGGCGAGTGGTTGCTGAAAAAATACCCTCGCGGCCACGGCGTGCGCACCGACAAGGCGCTGTACGACTACGTGCAGGACCTCAAGCAAACCCACCTGCGCGGCGCCGAACCGCTCAACAAAGTGGCGTTTGACAGCAAGCTGCAGGTGGTCGCGCATGCGCTGGGCACGCACACCACCATCTCGCGCGTGCAGGGCAACAAGCTCAAATCCAAACGTGAAATCCGCATCGCGGCGATGTTCAAGGACGCACCGCCTGAGTTCCTGAAAATGATCACGGTGCATGAGCTGGCCCACATCAAGGAACGGGCGCACGACAAGGCCTTCTACAAGCTCTGCACCTACATGGAGCCTAGCTACCACCAGCTCGAATTTGAAGTCCGCATGTACCTAACGCACCTCGACGTCTCGGGGACGCGGCTGTGGGAAGCGGCGCCGGCGCCGACGGCGTAGCTAAACCGCCCGATGCGCAGTATTGGCCGCTGCGCTCTCCAGCACATGGCGCGTCATGGCGCGTGCCAGCTCATGCTCCCCCAGAAACACCTTGCCGGCGCCTTCCTGGTTCAGCAGATCGGCCTCGGCTTCGTTGTGCGTGCGGACCACGGTTTCAATGCCGAGATTCAGCGCCCGGGCCGTTGCAATCATCTGGCGAACGTCGAGCGTGTCGGGGGTGGCAATCACCAGCATGCGGGCATGCGCAATATGCGCCTGGATCAGCACATCCGGTTCCGAGGCATCGCCTGACACGGCCGCCAAACCCTGCGCCCGCAAGCGCTCAACCAGCTCCCGGTTTTGCTCCGCCACGACAAAAGGAATGTGATTGGCCAGGAGCGCCTCGGCAATGCGCCGGCCCACCCGTCCGTAACCGACCAGCACCACATGGTGCGCCAGGTATTTTTCTTCGGTGCTGGCCGGCAACTCGGCCGTGGGGTCGTCCCGCGCTTCAAGCTGGCGCGCCAGCGAAGACTTGGCCAGAATCCATTTCTGCAAAGGGTCCACCCCCACAAAGACCAGTTGGTTCAGGGCAATCGATATCAGGGCGCCCGCCAGCACCAGGCTTTGCCCCTCCGGCGGCAGCAGGCCTAGCGACGCCCCCAGGCCCACCAGGATGAACGAAAACTCGCCGATTTGCGCCAGACTGGCCGACACGGTCAACGCGGTATTGAGCGGGTAGCGAAAGGCCAGCACCAGCACGCCGGCGGCCAACGACTTGCCCACCACAATGATCCCGACCACCGCCAGCACTTGCAGCGGGCGCTCCAGCAAAACCGAGGGATCAAACAGCATGCCCACCGAGACGAAAAACAGCACGGCAAAAGCGTCGCGCAGCGGCAGCGACTCCTGCGCCGCCCGGTGGCTGAATTCGGATTCGCGCATCACCATGCCGGCGAAAAACGCCCCCAGTGCAAACGACACGCCAAACAGCGCCGTGGCCCCAAAGGCAATACTCACCGCCGCCGCCACCACGCACAAGGTAAAGAGTTCGCGCGAGCCGGTACGCTGCACCTGCCACAAGGCCCAAGGGAAAAAGCGGCGCCCGACCACCAGCATCAGGGCGACAAAACCACCGACCTGCAGCAAGGTCATGCCCAGCGTTTTCCAGAGCATGTTGACATCGGCCTCCACCTTGCCGGACAGCCAGCTTCCCAGCGGCGGCAGCAACACCAGAACCAGCACCATGGCCAGGTCTTCCACAATCAGCCAGCCCACGGCAATGCGGCCATTGACAGAATCCAGCACGCCCCGGTCTTCCAGCGCCCGCAGCAAAACGACCGTGCTAGCGACCGACAGCGACAGGCCGAACACCAGCGCACCGCCCAGATTCCAGCCCCACCAATGGGCCAGCCCCATGCCCAGCGCGGTGGCGACCGTTATTTGCACCAACGCGCCCGGCACAGCGATCTTGCGCACGGCCAGCAAGTCATCCAGGGAGAAATGAAGCCCGACCCCAAACATGAGCAACATGACGCCAATTTCAGCCAGTTGGCTGGCAATTTCCGCATCGGCCACAAAGCCGGGCGTGAAGGGGCCGAGGATGACGCCCGCCAGCAGGTAACCCACCAGGGCCGGCAGCTTCAGTCGCACCGCCACAAAACCAAGAATCAGGGCCAGACCCAGTCCGACGGCGATGGTGCTGATCAGGGAAACGCTATGGGGCATGGGTCAAGGGGGTCCATTAAGAATGTGGGATTCCTATTGTCTGCGACATGGCAGCAAAACCTGAAAACCGCCGGCAACAATCCCCTGCCCCATTTACGTATTGACCAGCCTATATTGGCGCGACCACATCACGGGCAGAATATTGCTATCTTTTAAATAGCTACCTGCGCATACTAAACGGGGGCTACAAGCCAATTTATCTAAAAATTGACGGCTTAAAAAGTTTCCCAATCATCATTGCCTGCAGCAGTGGCCTTGGCCACTGCTTTGGGTGCCGGCTTGGCCAGTGCCAACGGGGCAGCTTGGGATGGGCGTGCAGCAGGTGTCTTGGAGGAAGACGCCAATTTAGGCCGCACTGCGGACTGAAGGGCTGCAGGACTGTGGGCACTGCGTCCCAGGCTTTTGAAAGCCGGCTGCTTGGGCGCATGGGAACGCAACAAAGCGGGACGCGTATTCAAGGTGTGATCCTCGGCACCGAGTTTGAACACGGCAACGGCCTCGACCAGTTCATTGGCCTGGCTGTTCAGGCTGCTGGCGGCAGCCGCCATTTCTTCCACCAAGGCGGCATTTTGCTGGGTCGTCTGGTCCATCAGCGAGACGGCTTCGCCGACCTGCGCCACCCCCAGGGCCTGTTCGTTGCTGGATGAGCTGATTTCGCCCATGATGTCGGTCACCTTTTTAATGGCGCCGACCACCTCGGTCATGGTGATCCCGGCCTGGTCCACCAGGGATGAGCCTTGCTCGACCCGATCCACACTGGCGTTGATGAGGGTCTTGATTTCTTTGGCCGCCTCAGCCGAGCGGCCCGCCAGCGAACGGACTTCAGAGGCCACAACGGCAAAGCCACGTCCTTGCTCTCCAGCGCGGGCCGCCTCGACGGCCGCGTTCAGGGCCAGGATATTGGTCTGAAACGCAATGCCGTCAATGACACTGATGATGTCGGCAATCTTGCGGGAAGACTCATTGATGCCCCTCATGGTTTCGACGACCTGGCCAACAACATCACCTCCTTTGACAGCCACATCAGACGCCGTGCGGGCGACCTGGTTGGCCTGACGTGCGCTGTCAGCGTTTTGCTTGACCGTGGCGCCGAGCTGCTCCATGGAGGCCGACGTTTCTTCCAGGGCGCTGGCCTGGCTCTCGGTGCGGTTGCTCAGGTCCTGGCTGCCCGCGGCAATTTCTTCGGTTGCCGTCGCGATACCGCCGGCCGAATTGCGGACTCCGCGCACCAGCTTTTGCAGCGAAGCTTCCATTTGCACCATCACGCCCATCAAGCTGGCGGGACCACCCGCGTTCACGATATTGGAAGTCAACTCGCCTTGCGCAATTTTCAACAAGGCTTCGCGCGCTTCGGCGGGGTCACCTCCCAATTCTTCGCGCACCGTTCTTCTCATCAGGAGACTCAGCCCCATCGCCACCAGCGTGGCAAGGACGGCAAGACCGATGGAAAGACGGATGGCCACATCGGTCGTCCGGTTGACCTGCTGATGGGCCTCTTCCGAGCTTTTGGCCGCAGCCTCCCTTTGCTGAAGGAGTTCCGCGCGCAACTGGCGCCAGGCAGGCGTCTCTTCGCTGTTGAGTACGGCAACGGCCTCGCCGTTGGCCGCAGCCAGGCCCAGCACCTTGTCCTGCGCTGTGGCCTGGGCGGCTCGAAGCGCGGGCAAGCGCGTAAGTGCGGCTTCAAATGAACTGCCTTTGGCGCGTTCCTGGGTTTGTGAAAAAGCCTTGTCGTAGGCCGTTTGGGCCGCCTTGAGGTTGTCGAGGGCTTTCGGATTGCTGCGGTCCAGCACCACGTTGCGCAAAGCCTGGCCCATCTGCAGCCCTTGGGCGTACATCTCGGAGAGTCCGCGCTCCACCGCCTGTTCTGACTTGATATAGCGGTCAAAATCGCTTTGCGTCTTCATCAATGAACCTATGCTGGCGGCCAGCCCAATGAGAAAAAGTGCGGCAGGAATGGCGGCAAAGGTGGCAATCTTGGAACTGAACTTCATAACGCGCGCCTGGAAAGAATTTGATGAATGAGCTGCCCTGCACCCAATGTGGGCGGAGAGATTGACGGCAGCCCTGCAAGGGGCCGGCGGCAGCCATTTAACTTGGCGAAAGTTACAAATTTATTACAAATTATTACATTACGAAAAAGCGCGCTTGCCCTTTGGCCCGCACGTTCATTCAGCCGCCGCGCAGCGGCTTGAGCAAATCCGACAAGCCGTTGTGATCGATCTCGTACATCAGGCCCAGCAGCCGCCCGATTTCGCCTTTGGCCCCGCCCTCGCGCACAAACCAGCGCAGGTAGTCGCCCGGCAAGTCGGCCATGATCCGGCCTTTGTATTTGCCAAACGGCATGGTGCGGGTCACCAGCAGTTGCAGGTCGTCCGGGTTCATGCTCAACCGCCCGCGCGCTTAACGGCAAAGCCCTGGCTTTTCAGCATCTCGATGACGCGCTCGCAGTGGTCGCCCTGCACTTCGATGACGCCGTCTTTCACCGTGCCGCCCGAACCGCAGGCGGTTTTGAGTTGCTTGCCCAGGGTCATCAGAGCCAAAGGCTCAAGCGCCAGGCCCTTGACCAGCGTGACGCCTTTGCCGGCACGGCCTTTGGTCTCGCGGGAGACGCGCACGATGCCGTCAGTGGACGGTTTGGCTTTGGCTGCGTTGCAACTGCAGTTGGCGGTGGGCTGGCGGCAGGTGGGGCACATGCGCCCACTGTCGGTGGAGTACACCAAGCCACCGCTGGTAGATCTGGATTTCATAAGAGAGTGAGTCGTTGCGAAGTCATGCCTGATTGTCGGGGATCAAAAGCCTGCCTTTTTTACCCAAGCACCGGAAAAAGGAGTAATGGCAACGATCAAAGAGCCGTTTAAACTGTAAGAAAAGGTGACAAATGTCAATCTTCAACATCAACCTGCACGAAGCTGTTTACTCCCTCTCCGACGCGCTCGATCTGGTGGGCGTGACGCACATTCATCATGGCAAGCGCGTAGCCTATATGGCGACGGAATGCGGTAAATACCTGGGCTGGCAGGGCGCGCGGCTGGAGAAGCTGTTTCAGGCCGCCATCTTGCATGACTGTGGCGTCTCCAAGACCGCCGTGCACCTCCGGCTGGCGCAATTTGAGTGGGAACTGGAGAGCGAGCATTGCCAAGCCGGCGCCGCCCTGCTGTGCACCACCCCCTTGCTGTGCCACCTCGCGCCGGTCATCCTGCAGCACCACACCCATTGGTCGGTGCTCAAGGACATGGATTTACCGCTGGAAGAAAAGCTCAGCGCCAATTGCATCTACCTGGTGGACCGCGTCGATATCCTGTCGCTGAAGTATGTGCTGGAAAACACCGACATCCTGCTGGGCAAAGACGAGATACGCGCGACCATTCTGGAGAAAAGCGGGGACTGGTTCTGCCCTGAGCTGGTGGACGCCTTCCTGGCCATTTCCGATTCGGAAGCCTTCTGGTTCTCGCTGGAAACCGACCGCATCCACGGCTACGGGGCAAGCTGGCTGTCGGAAACCTCCACGCAGAGCATGGCGTATGAAGAGTTGCGCGGCCTGGTCCACCTGTTCTCCTGCATCGTGGATGCCAAGAGCAGCTACACCAAACAGCATTCGGATGGGGTGGCCCATCTGGCACGCTTGATTGGAACCTTGTTCGAACTCCCCGAAGAAACCTGCGAAATGCTGGAACTCGCCGGCCTGCTGCACGACATTGGCAAGCTCCGGGTGCCAGACGAACTGCTGGAGAAAACGGGCCAGCTCTCCGAGGCGGAAAACCTCACCATGCGCCATCACAGCTTTGACACCTACAACATTCTCAAAAACATCCGGGGTTTTGAGAAAATTGCCCTGTGGGCCGGACAGCACCATGAACGGATCAACGGCTCAGGCTACCCCTTCCACCTCAAGGGCGCGAACATCTCGCTGGAGGCGCGCATCATTGCGGCGTCAGACGTGTTTCAAGCCCTGGCCCAGCGCCGGCCTTATCGCGAGCCCCTGAATTCCTATCAAATCATCGACATCCTGAAACAACAGGTTGAAAACGGCAAACTCGACAGCCAGGTGGTCGCCTTGATCGAGGCCCACCTGCCCGCCTGCTGGCAAGCCGCGACCCAGATGACGCCCGGTTAAGATTAAATAAATTCAACGTCAAGGGGAAAAACATGGGACTGATGGACTTCGTCAAAAAACAATTCATTGACATCATTCAATGGACCGAAGACTCGGACGGCACGCTGGCCTGGCGTTTCCCGATGGCGGAGATGGAGATCCAAAACGGCGCGCAACTGGTGGTGCGCGAGTCGCAAATGGGGCTGTTTGTGAACGAAGGCAAGGTGGCCGATGTGTTCGGTCCCGGCACCCACAAGCTCACCACGCAGACGCTGCCGGTGCTGACCTACCTGAAGAACTGGGACAAGCTGTTTGAGTCGCCGTTCAAAAGCGATGTGTACTTCTTCAGCACGCGCCAGCAGGTCGATCAGAAGTGGGGCACGCCGCAGCCCATCACCATCCGCGACAAGGACTTTGGCGCCGTGCGCCTGCGTGCCTTTGGCAATTACAGCTTCCGCGTGGCAGACCCCAAGCTGTTTCACACCGAAATTTCGGGCACGCGCGACAACTATGGCGTGGGCGATCTGGACGGGCAACTGCGCGGGCTGGTGCTGCAAAACATCAGCAATGCGATTGCGTCGAGCGGCATCCCGTTCCTCGATCTGGCCTCGAACCAGTTGATGTTTGCGCAGGCGCTGACCGCCCAACTGGCGCCCGAGTTCAGCAAGATCGGCTTGAAGCTCGAAGGCATGACGGTGCAAAACGTCTCGCTGCCGGAAGAGCTGCAAAAAATCCTCGACCAGAAAATCGGCATGGGCATGGTCGGCAACGACATGGCCAAATTCATGCAGTACCAGACGGCACAGGCGATTCCCAAATTTGCCGAAGGCGCGGCCAATGGTGGCGGTGGCATTGCGGGTGATGCGATGGGGCTGGGCGCGGGGGTCGCCCTGGGTCAGGTGCTGGCGCAGAACCTGCAGGCCGGGTTGCAAGGGGGGGCGTCGGCTGCGCCCGCTGCGGCAGCCGCCCCGGTCGTTGGTGTGAAACCTGAGGATGTGATGGCGACGCTGGAAAAGCTGGGGGACCTCAAGGCCAAAGGCATCCTGACGCAGGATGAGTTTGATGCGAAGAAAGCTGAATTGCTGAAAAAGCTGGTGTAGTGGTGGGACGGGGCCGGGCAGGACGGTAAAGCGTTCTGCTTCGTGTCCCCCGCCCTTTGGGCTCCTCCTTTACCTTCGCATAACACTTTACCGCCCCGTCCTCCTTGGCCACCACGATCCAACGCTCTTACACGGCACCCTGCCCGGGGTGCGGCGCGCCGGTGAACTTTGTCAGTGCGCAGTCCACGCACGCGGTCTGTGCTTATTGCCAGAGCACGGTGCTGCGTTCTGGTGAGACGCTGTCGCGCGTCGGCAAGATGGCCGAGCTATTTGACGATCACAGCCCCTTGCAATTGCAGACCAGCGGCAGCTGGAATGGCAAGGCGTTTACGCTGGTTGGCCGTCTGCAGTACAAGTATGGTGAAGGCACCTGGACCGAGTGGCATGCCGTGCTGGACGACGGTAGTTCTGCCTATTTGAGCGAGGACAACGGCGCCTATGTTTTCAGCACGCCCCTGACCCTGCCACGCGAGCTGCCAGAGGCCGAGCGCTTTCGGGTCGGCGGCACGACCGCCATCAACGGCAAATCCTTCAGCGTGGCCTCCAACCAGCCCGTGAGCTTGCTGTCCGCCCAGGGCGAGTTGCCGCGCTTGCCGGCCTTGGGACAACCCTTTGCCATGGTGGAGCTGCGCAGCCAGGGCGAAGGCACGATCGGCCGGGATGAGTCCGTGCTCAGCATCGACTACAGCACCCAACCGCCCACGGTCTCCCTGGGTAAACCGGTGCTGCTGGACGAGCTCAAACTCTCGGGCCTGCGTGACGAATCGGTCAAAGATGAAAAAGGCCGTCAGTTCAGCTGCCCCAACTGCGGCGCCCAGGTGGCGGTCACCCTGGCCAGCAGCAAAAGCATCACCTGCGCGGCGTGCAACAGCCTCATCGACCTGTCCCAGGGCATCGGCGCCGAGCTGAAGCATGCGATACAGGACGAACCGATACAACCCATGATCGCCCTTGGCAGCATCGGCAAGCTGCAGGGCCTGGACTGGCAGGTGGTGGGTTTTCAGCACCGCCTGGGCACCGACCCGAGCGACCCCGACGAGCACTTTGGCTGGGAAGAATATTTGCTCTTCAATGCCAAACGCGGCTTTACCTTTCTGGTGGATTCGACCGAAGGCTGGAGCGTGGTCAAGCCCACCACCGGCGCGCCGACCCTGAGCAGCAACGGCCAAAACGCTACTTACCTGGGCACCCGCTACCAGTTCAAGGAAAGCTACAACGCCACCACCACCTATGTGGCGGGCGAGTTTTACTGGCAGGTCACGCGCGGCCAGAAGACAGCAAACCGCGATTTCGTCAGCGGCCAAAACCTGCTCTCAATGGAGCAGTCTCCCCAGGAAGTCACCTGGTCGGTCGGCAGCAAAATCGAGAGCGATGCGGTTGCCAAAGCCTTCAAGCTGGACGACAAGAAAGACCTGCTCAAACGCAGCGACACCGGTCCGGGCAGCGCCGCCAAAGGCGTGGGCTGCGGCACGGTGATCGTGCTCTTTCTGATCATCTTGCTGTTCCTGTTCTTGATGAGCCGCTGCACCAGCTGCGACCCGAACCGCGAAAATTGCGCCTCGTCCAGCAGCAGCTCCGGCGGTTCCCGCACTTCGGGCGGCTCATTTGGCGGTTTCTCCAGCGGCGGCGGGCACAAATAAAGCGCCAAATGACACGGTCACTGAATCACTATTTTTGAAGGACATCACCATGGATATGGAATGGTTGAAATCGGGCGCCTTTTTTGGCTCCATCATGTTTGCGCTGATGGGCGTGCTCATTTTTCTGGTGGCTTTCGTCATCATTGACAAGCTCACGCCCTACGACCTGTGGCTGGAAATTGTCGAGAAGCAGAACCGGGCACTGGCACTGGTGGTGGCCGCCATGTCGCTGGGCATTTGTATCATCGTGGCAGCCGCCATCCACGGGTGAGTTCGGCGGAACACGCCGGGCCGCGCCCGGTTGAAGTGGCGCTGCTGGCCTCGGTGTTTATCGTCTCGGCTTGCGGGCTGGTCTATGAACTCGCAGCCGGTGCGCTGGCGTCCTACCTGCTGGGCGACTCGGTACTGCAGTTCTCCACCATCATCGGCACCTATTTGTTTGCCATGGGGGTGGGCTCGTATTTGTCGCGCTTTTTCGAGCGCCAGTTGCCGGCCCACTTTTTACGCATAGAACTGCTGGTAGCCCTTGTCGGTGGTGCCTTACCTGCTCTTCTTTTTGTAGCAAATGCCTGGTTGCCGGGCTCCTTCCGATTCTTGCTCTATTCGCTGGTGCTGGGCGTCGGCACGCTGGTCGGGCTGGAGATTCCGCTGGTGATGCGCATCCTCAAGCGCAACGTGGCGCTCAAGGATCTGGTGTCGCAGGTGCTGACGTTTGACTACCTCGGCGCCTTGGCGGTATCGCTCGCGTTCCCGCTGGTGCTCGTTCCCCAGTTGGGCTTGATCCGCACCGGTCTGCTGTTCGGGCTGATGAACGCGGCGGTGGCCTTGTGGGCGCTGTGGCTGTTTCGCCATGAACTGCGGCAGTTCAAGGCGCACGCCTTCGCCTGCCTCGCCACGCTCGGCGCGCTGGCGGCCGGCATGGCAGCAGCCGAACACATCACGACCTGGGCCGAGGACAAGATGTACCAGGACCGCGTGGTGTTTGCCAGCACCTCGCCCTACCAGCGCATCGTCGTCACGTACGGCGGCGGCGAAGGCCGGGCCGGCTACCGGCTGTTTTTGAACGGTAACCTGCAGTTTGCCCAGCGCGACGAATACCGCTACCACGAAGCACTGGTGCATCCGGTGATGGCGGCGTATGCGGCAACCGGCGGCGCGCCCAAAAAAGTGGCGGTACTGGGCGGCGGCGATGGCATGGCGGTGCGTGAAATTTTGAAATATCCCGGTGTTGAAAGCGTCACCCTGGTGGAGCTGGACCCGGCCATGACCACGCTGTTTTCCACGCAGCCCACGCTGGTGCAGCTCAATGACGGGGCCTTGCGCTCACCCAAACTCAAGGTCATCAACACCGACGCCTTCAGTTGGCTGGAGAGCACGCCAGAGACCTTTGACGTGATCGTGGTGGACTTCCCCGACCCCACCAACTTCTCGATTGGCAAGCTCTACACCAACTCGTTCTACGCCCTGCTCGACCGCCATCTGGCCGCCAGCGGCTACGCCGTGATCCAAACCACCTCGCCGCTGGTGGCGCGCAAAAGTTTCTGGACCGTGGCCCAGACCATCGAGTCGGTCGGCCTGACGGCCACGCCCTACCACGCGCATGTGCCCAGCTTTGGCGAATGGGGCTACATCATTGCCAGCCGCCGACCCTACCGCTTGCCCACGACCCTGCCCGAAGGTCTGCGCTTTTTGACGCCGCACAGCTTGCCTGCGCTATTTGATTTTCCGCAGGACATGGCGCGGCTGCCGACCGAAGTCAACCGCTTGTCGAACCAGGTGCTGGTCACGACTTATGAAGCGGAATGGGGCAAGGTGGCGAAGTAATCGGCCCATGGCCGCAAGCTACGCGCCAACGCATTTCTTCACGGTCCCCCAGGTGCGGGTGGTGATCTCGGCGCCAAAGGTTCGTTCAAGCAATTTCATGAAAACCGGTCCATTCGCGCTGGGTACATAGGCCGTGAAGACCTCTCGGCCAACGACACGCAGGACGCGAGCGCCATCCAACTCAACGGGGAGCGCAGGCGCCGTAACGGGCAGGTCTCGCAGGAAACTGATGACGCGCTTGGCCTCCGGTGAAACCGAATAGTCAGCATAAGGATCTGTTTCCAGCAGAAGGCTCAGATCGTCGACTTGGCGAATGATGGTGAGGAAGGTCCGACCCAGCACCTGCTGCATTGAAGCCTCTGCCTTGCGCTCCATTGACGCTCCTGAGGACGACGTCGCATCGAAGACGACGTTGCCACTCGAAAGAACCGTCTTGACGTTACAAAAACCCGCCGCCTCGAAGCTGCGCTTCAAGTCGGGCATTTTCGCGTTCATGGGACTGACCCCGCGGAGGAAGGCGACGTATCGCGGCATCAGAGAATATCAACCAAAACGGCCAGCGCGCACGCCAGTGAAAGAATAGCCCACATCCAAAAGACTTGACTCAGATCGCCAAGGCCGTAGCGGTTGTTCCATTGTTTTCGTCGCTCCTGCTCTACAAGCGGCAAGTGCTCATGCGGCAAACCCAATCCCTTCGCCGTTACAGAGAACGGAACATCTTTGATTGGAACAGCCAAATTCAGCGCGTCATAGGCCAAGCCTGCGAACACAAAAGTCAGAAAGACAAGAAACCAGAAAGTCATACGAGCTTTAACATTTGAATTCGGGAGTACGACGCGGCTTGATCGCGGCACGTCCCTTGTGACGATGGGTCAGGCTGAAGATTCATCGGATTGACTTGACCCAAAGCGACAATATCTGAGATAGCGCTAGCAGAATCCAAGGTAGCAGATGGACAAGTTTGTTCTCGCCTGCCATCCGTGAAAACTTGAGAGCAATGGCAACAAATGAACCGCCAAAAGTGAGCAAAGAGAACCCCGCAACCCTCGCCGCCTTACCTTGAAGCGGTGAAGGTCCAAAGAAGAACTGCCCAAACTCGGGACCGCTCAATGGATCAAGATGCGCAGTAGTTATCGCGCTGAGGCCAAACCAAAACAAATAAGCTGCGAATGGCGAAACAACAAGAATGAGCAACAGGCTGTGAAGCCATGTTGGTAATTCTTCATCTGATGGAAATAATGAAGGCCGCATGTGGATGATTAACGTTGGCGATGCACAAGCGACAACGGCGCACCGCATTGCGAAGCAGGGAGAACACGCTGCCTGCTGTTATTGATCCGATCGATCAACCGGTTAGGGATCGCACTCAATGGTGTGGCAATGTTCACGATGCAAGGTGCCATGTCAGTTCAGGCAAGAAGCTACCAGCAACGCAATGGTGCCCATCGCCTCGGTTTTTCTGGCCCGCGACACAAGTTCGGGCGAACGCATTGGAAATGCGGGATACGACAACCACTTCCGAAAGAAGCTGATGCTAGACGCGTTGCAGGCTGGGCATGCGTACATGTGAAACCTAACGACCAGCGTTTATCCGCCGCGCTGCCATAGTGATTGAAACCATCAACGCCTCCCGCGGCAGATAAACCATGTTGGACTGAACCGCCTGCTGAGGCGGTCGCGACAGGGGTTTGAACGCTCCACCCCATTTGTTTGATCGGATTATGACCGGGCCTTTGCTGACCTCAACCTGCAAGACGCGTGAACCAACTGACGGTGCAGGTGGCACAGTAAACTTGTGAAACACCTCAACAGATAACTCCATGCGTCCAAATACCAGTGAACCCCAAGCCTTGCGCGATGGTGATATGGATGCGTACTTTTGAGCAGCATCTTCTGGTCGTGACGCATGAACCGATCTGCTGAAATGCAACGCCGCCATTTTCTTGCCGCCTGCGCCTTGCCCGTGATCGGCTGCGCGCCCAAGGCCGCCATCGAGGGCGGCTTCACCGGCATCAACCATGAACGCGGCCATGTGCTGCGTGACAAGAAAACCTGGCCCGCACCCTCTGTCACCTACACCACCGAGGTGCTGATTGCCGGCGGCGGCGTGGCCGGTCTGGCGGCGGCGCGGGCCCTGCGCCTCCAAGGGAAAAACGACTTTGCCCTGCTGGAGCTGGAAGACACGGCCGGCGGCAACAGCCGGGGCGGCGCGGTCAAGGGCATCGCCTGCCCGCTGGGCGCGCACTACCTGCCGCTGCCCGGCGACGACGCGCCCGAGGTGCAGGATTTGCTCGAAGAACTGGGCTTGCGCCGGCGCGTCGCAGGCCGCTGGGAATACGACGAACGCCACTTGTGCCACAGCCCGCAGGAGCGCCTGTTCTTCAACGGCGCCTGGCAAGATGGCTTGCTGCCGGTGCAAGGGGTCGACCCCGCCACGCTGGCACAGTACCAAAAGTTGGCCCGGCTGGTGGATCAACTGCGCAAACTGGAAAAATGGACAATTCCAGCATCAAATCGGCCTCTAGCCCCCGTACAGCGTGCGCTGACAGCTATTACTTTCGTAGCATACCTGAATCAACAGGGCCTGACCGACCCGCACCTGCGCTGGTACCTGGACTACTGCTGCCGCGACGACTTTGGCGCCGGCATCGCCACCGTGTCGGCGTGGGCCGGCATCCATTACTTTGCCAGCCGCCACGGCTTTTCTGCCCCCGGCCTGGAGTCGGCCGAGCGCGAGGGCGTGCTGACCTGGCCCGAAGGCAATGCCTGGCTAACGCAGCGGCTGGCCGCGCCCTTGAAGGAGCGCCTGCACACCGGGCGCGTGGTGTTGCGCATCACCAACGTCAAACACGGCGTGGAGCTGGATGCCTTCAACACCGCAACGCAAACCGTGGAGCGCTGGCAGGCCCGGCGTGCCATCGTGGCGCTGCCGGTTTTTGTGGCAGCGCGCGTGGTGCAGGACGCGCCGGATTTCCTGCGCCAGGCCGCAGCCCAGACGCAGCATGCGCCCTGGCTGGTGGCCAATATTCACATCACCGCGCCGCTGCATGACCGCCCCGGCCCGGCGCCGAGTTGGGACAACGTGCTGTACGGCACGCCGGGCCTGGGCTATGTGGACGCCAGCCACCAAAACCTGCAACCGGTGCCGGGCGCCACTGTGCTGACCTACTACCGCGCTTTGGGCGATGTGCCGGGTGGTCCCGTGGCGGGCCGCCGCCAGTTGCTGGAGAAACCATGGGCCGCGTGGCGCGATGAGATTCTGACGGAGCTAGCCGTGGCGCACCCCGACCTCGCCGACAAAACCAGCCAGATCGACATCACCCGCTACGGCCACGCCATGGCCATCCCGGTGCCTCGAAATTCAAGCAAAATTGGCCTCCAGCCCGCGTGGAATATGCGCAAGCAGCTACAAAAATCAGAGCGCTTTCAAATCACCCATGAACGTCTGGCGTTCGCCCACAGCGACTGGGCCGGTTACTCGGTGTTTGAAGAAGCGTTCACGCTGGGGCATGGGGCGGGCTTGCTGCTTAAACAAGTGGCGAAATAGTAAAACGCAAAACAACGGGCACCGATTGCCACTTGAATTTAAATATTCAGCAGTATGGACGTAGCGACTGCCTTAAAACGCAAAATACCATGCATAATCGCCAGCATGACAAGTACCTATTCAAGCCTATCGATGATTGCCGAGCTTTCCGCTGGGCATGCGTTTCGGAGTTCACTCAACGATGAGTCGCCGGGTTTGGTACATGTATTCACTATGGCTCAAAGTCTTGGGGACTCGCTCAATTTGGAAACGGAACTGCCCCAAATTGATTTCTCTGGCGATATTGCCCGGTTGCAACTCGCACCAGGGGACCTACTCTTTCGCGCCCGCGGCATCACAACGCAAGCCATTTTTGTGGAATCCGTGCAGCAACCCTGCATTTTCGCCGCACCATTGGTAAGAATTCGGGTGAGTAACCCGCAGGAATTGGATGCTCGCTATCTACATTGGGTTCTAAACGCCCCCCAACTCCAGCGGGACATCAACGCTGAGGCGCGAGGCAGCATGATTCGTATGGTCTCCATCCAGAGCCTTCGCAGTCTGCAGATTCCCATGCCGCCCATCAGTGTGCAACAAGAAATTGCAGAAGTCGCGCGTCTCCTGCGCGAGGAACGGGCGCTCTCAGAATCTCTCATGGAGAAAAACAAGATTTATGCAGAAAAAGTTCTTTGGGCGAAGGCCCAAGAAGTCCAGTGACATGTCGCCACTGGAAAAGGTGAAGGCCAGGGTGTACGACCACCCCAGCCTTCTGATTACGCAATGCCAACCCACTTAAAAAGGAAAAACAATGGCAATCGAAAATGAATTTTACCCTCCCGATAAAGCGGCACCCAATCAAAGGGAGTCAAGCCCACTTCCTGAGCCTCAAGCGTCACCAACCAAACGCAACGCATTTGATCTGGGAAATCTCTCCACAACACTTACGGTAGCACTCACACTGGCTGGCGCAGGCTTCGCATTTGGCACGCATTGGGCCGAAGCTAAAGCGCATGAAGCCATGGCCTCGCTCCAAGCAGACAACATAGTCAAGTCGGCTGAGCTTGCTAGAAGCAAAGTCGAACTAACAACTTGGTCTGATGCATACCTGGCATTGCAAAAACACCTCGTTCAGAAAGAGGAGCAAATTGCTGCACTAACTGTCGCTACTGGGAATATTCATAACTGCGATTACCTGCGTCAGCAAATTGAGTCCACAAAGCTCGATATCCAGAACGAACAATTCCCTGCGTCTGTTCAGATGGACCGCGAGAAGTTTGACCAACAACAGAAATTCAACATCGCAAGGCTCGATGGCCACCTAAGTCAACTCATAGACAAGTTCGGCACCTGCACAAAGGGCGGTGCTTAGCAACAACTCGCCCGGCGCAAGCCGGGCGCACCAGAACAGAAAAAAACATGACTGAAACCACCACACCCCAAGACATCTTCCGCAAGGCCTGGGCCGTTTGCAACACCTTTCGCGGCACCATCGACCCCGCGCAGTACAAGGACTACATCCTCACCGCGATGTTCCTCAAGTACATCAGCGACGTGTGGCACGACCACTACGACACCTACAAAGCAAAGTATGGCGACGACCCGCAACGCATTGCACGGCTCATGGAGCGTGATCGCTTCGTGCTACCCATGGTCGAAATCAAGGACACCAAAACCAAGCAGGTGCTGGACAGTTTCCGCGCTGACTTCACCAGCCTGTGGGAGCGCCGCAATGCGCCCAATATCGGCGAGCTCATCGACATTACTCTGCGCTACATCGCTGAAGCCAATCACGACCGGCACAAGCTGGACGACGTGTTCAAAAACATTGACTTCAACACCGACCGGCTGGGCGACACCAAGGAGCGCAATGGCCGCCTCAAAAAGATGCTGGAAGACTTCGCCGACCTGGACCTGAGCCCCAGCCGCGTGAACGAAGACATCATTGGCAATGCCTACATCTACCTGATCGAGAAATTTGCATCCGACGCTGGGAAAAAAGCCGGTGAGTTCTACACCCCCATGGCCGTGTCGCGCCTGCTGGCATTGCTGGCGAACCCGCAGCCCGGCATGCGCATTTGCGACCCAGCCTGCGGCTCTGCCGGACTGCTGCTGGAAGCCGCCACCGCCGTGGGCAACCGCAATGTGTCGCTGTATGGGCAAGAGTTGAACCAGAGCACTTATGCACTGGCGCTGATGAACATGTTCATCCACGGCTTTGACTCTGCGCGCATCGAGCGCGGCGACAGCCTGCGCAACCCTTTGCTGGTAGAAAACGACCGTCTGTTGCGCTTTGACATCGTGGTGGCTAATCCGCCATTTAGCCTTGCTAATTGGGGTTTCAAGGAGGCAGAAAACGACCGGTACAACCGCTTCTGGCGCGGCCTGCCACCCCAAAGCAAAGGCGACTTTGCCTTCATCAGCCACATGGTCGAAGTGGCTCTGCCCCAGCGCGGCCGCATTGCCGTGGTCGTGCCCCATGGCGTGCTGTTCCGTGGCGGCGCCGAGGGGCGCATCCGCCAGCGCCTGATTGACGACAACCTGCTGGACGCCGTGATCGGTCTGCCCGGCAACCTGTTCCCTACCACCAGCATCCCGGTCGCCATTCTGTTGTTCGACCGTGCCCGCGAGCGCGGCGGCGAACGCGAGGCCTGTGACGACGTACTCTTTGTCGATGCCTGCAGCCAGTTCAGCCCGGCCAAGACCAAAAACCAGGTGGAAGAGACGCACATCCAGCACATCGTGGCGGCCGTACGTGCCCGCCAAGGTGTGGACAAATTCGCCAGCCTCGTCAACCGCGCCACCATCGCCGAGAACGACTACAACCTCAACATCCCGCGCTACGTGGACACCTACGAGGAGGAGGCGCAAATCGACCTCGCCGCTACCGAGCTTGAGATTGACCGCCTGGAGGCCGAGCTGGCCACCGTGCGCGTGAAGATGAAACAACACCTGAAGGAGCTGGGGCTATGAAGAACACACTGCAACCTACAGGGCCACAAGCCGCATTTGAGGACATCCGCCACCCCGGGCCAAACGACGGTGAATACTGGTTTGCGCGTGAATTGGCCACCGTGCTCGACTACGTCCAATACCGCAACTTCCTGCAAGTGGTGGACAAGGCCCGCGAGGCGTGCCGTCAGAGTGGGCACGCCGAGGCGGACCATTTTGCTGACGTCAGCAAAATGGTCGAAATTGGCTCCGGCGCACAGCGCACGGTGGACGACATCCAACTCTCGCGTTACGCCTGCTACCTGATTGTGCAAAACGGCGACCCCAGCAAGCCCATCATCGCCCAGGGTCAAACCTACTTCGCACTGCAAACACGCAGGCAAGAACTAAGCGATGCCGCCAAGTTCAGCGAACTATCGGAAGACGAGCGCCGCCTCGCCATCCGCAACGACCTGGCTGAACACAACAAGGCGCTGTCGTCTGCCGCCAAAGGCGCCGGGGTAGAAACACCACTGGATTACGCGATCTTCCAGGACCACGGCTACAAAGGCCTCTATGGCGGCTTGGGTGCCAAAGACATCCACGCCGTCAAGAGCCTGAAGAAGAGCCACAAAATCCTTGACCACATGGGCAGCACCGAGTTGGCGGCCAACCTGTTTCGCGCGACGCAAACAGAAGAGAAACTCAAACGCGAAGGCATCCAGGGCAAAACCCAGGCCAACAAAACCCATCACGAAGTAGGTGCCAAGGTGCGGCAAACCATCAAAGAACTGGGGGGCACCATGCCGGAGAAGATGCCGGTTCCTGGCAAGAGCATCCAGCAGATTGAGCGTGAAAAGGCGAAGCAGTTGCCGGGGAAGGGGAAGGCATGAGGGCACGCCAAACGCAGCGCTTCTGCACCGGGGCAACTATTAAGTATTACTTGATAGTTGCCCGGAAAGCCGCATGGGGCTTGGATTCTTGGGTTTTGAAGCAGAGCCTATGAGCACCACGCGTCTGGTAAAACTTGGCAGTCTCATAGAGGTTCAACATGGCTACGCATTTGAGAGTACGGGGTTTCAAGAGTCTGGCGAATTCGCTTTGCTGACACCGGGAAACTTTCATGAGGAGGGCGGCTTCCGCAGGCAGGGCGCACAACAAAGACGTTACGAGGGAGTTGTTGATCTCAAATGGATATTGGAGCCTGGCGCAATTCTGATTGCCATGACGGAGCAAGCTGCCGGATTGCTTGGGTCAGCGATACGGATTCCCGAGGGCGAAAAATGGCTTCATAACCAGCGAATGGGGTTGGTTGAAATCAAGCGTCCTGAACGGGTGTGCGCCGACTACCTCTATCACTGGTTCAATTCAGCAAGCGCGCGCAAATCGATATCCGTTGCTGCTTCTGGCACCAAGGTTCGACACAGCTCCCCGTCCCAAATTCACTCGCTGCAACTGTCCTTGCCTGACCTGCGGACGCAACTTCGGGTTGCAGAAACATTGGACGAATGGTGCACTGCAATTGAAAAAACCATCTCACTGCTAAAGGCACTTGAACGCCGCAAGCAAGGCCTGATGCAGCAACTGCTGACCGGGCGCAGGCTCTTGAAGGGGTTTCAGGGAAAGTGGAAGTCTGTCCGCGTCGGATCATTTGCAGATGCTGTCCGCAGCATCAACACAACCGCGCGAGCCTTGCCCGTGCTCTCCTGCACCAAATACGCTGGCTTGGTGGACTCGCTCAAGTACTTTAACAAGCAGGTGTTCAGCGAAAACAGCACCACCTACAAAATCGTCGAGCGCGGGCAATTTGTCTACGCAACCAACCACATCGAAGAAGGCTCCATCGGGTATCAGGACCTGTACGACGCAGCTTTGGTCAGCCCGATGTACACGGTGTTCGAACCCAATGCAGAGGTGATCAATCACCAGTTTCTGTACATGCTGCTGAAGACTGAAGCCATGCGCCGGGTGTTTGAAGCCACCACGCACTCCTCGGTAGACCGGCGCGGCAGCCTGCGCTGGCCGGAGTTCGCCAAACTCAAAATCAGCATTCCGCCCATGCCGGAGCAAGAACGGATCGTGGCCGTGTTGGAGACCGCTTCAGCCGCCGTCGATCTGGCGAGGCGGCAGCTTGACGAGCTGAAAACCCAAAAACGTGCCCTCATGCAAAAACTGCTGTCCGGCGAGTGGCGTTTGCCGGAAAAGCCCGTTCCTGGCAAATCCTTAAGCAAAAAAGGCCTCTAGCCACCGTGTGTATTGCGTAAGCAGCTACAAGAACAGTAGCAACTCTTCCACCCACCTCACCCGCCGCCCCACCATGACCACCTCACAAACTTCCAGCCCGCCGCCGGACCCGGACTTTGACCCCAGCGAGGTTATGGCCAGCCAGGCACCGGCCCTGCAATTGCTGCTGGCCATGGGCTGGCAGTACCTGAGCCCGGCCAAGGCGCGCCAGCTGCGCGGGCCGCGCCTGCTCAATGTGGTGCTGGACGAGGTGCTGCGCGACGCGCTCAAGCGCATCAACCGCATCCACACCACCACGGGCGAGCACCTGTTCAGCGAGGAAAACCTGAGCGCCGCCATCCAGCGCCTCAAAAGCGTGCCCTACAGCGGCTTGTTGCGCACCAACGAGGCGGTGTACGACCTGCTGACCCTGGGCACCACGCTGGAGCAGACGATTGATGGCGATTCACGCGGGCGCTCCCTGCGCTTTATCGACTGGCAGCACCCGCAGGAGAACAGCTTCCAGGTGTCGCCCGAGTTCGTGGTGCAGCGAAGCCGCAGCCAGAACACCATTCGCTGCGACTTGGTGCTGTTTGTCAACGGTATTCCGCTGGCAGCGATCGAGTGCAAGGCCCCCGGCGTGCAGGTGACGCAAGGCGTGGCGCAGCTCATCACCTACCAGGGGGAGAGTCAGGCGCCGCACCTGTTTGTGCTGGCGCAGGTGCTGCTGGCCGTCAACGGCCACTCGGCGCGCGTGGGCACGGTGGGCAGCCCGGCCAAGTTCTGGTCCACCTGGCGCGAGGAGGCGGACGATGCGTCTATCTCGCGCCTGTTGGCACAGCCACTGCCGCGCGAGGTGCAGGCTGACTTGTTTGAGCTGGTGCAGCGCCTGAGCGGTGGGCGCGTTCAGCCCGGCGTGGCAGAAGACGCCGCAACTTACCTGGTGGCGCGCAGTGTGACGGAGCAAGACCGCACGCTGGCGGCCACGCTCTCGCCGCAGCGCTTGCTGGCACTGGTGTTTCACTACACAGTGTTCGACGGCGGCGTGCGCAAGCTGGCGCGCTACCAGCAGGTGCGCGCGATTGACCGCATCATGGAGCGCATCACCCATTGGGAGACCACGCCCACCGGCGCACAGCGGCGCTCGGGCGGGGTGGTGTGGCACACGCAGGGCTCGGGCAAGTCACTCACCATGGTGATGCTGGCGCGCCGGCTGGCACTGCAGCAGGGCATCTTGAACCCGCGCATTGTGCTGGTGACGGACCGGGATGACTTGGACAAGCAGATTGAAGGCACCTTCAAAACCTGCGGTATGGAGCCCCGGCGCGCTGCCACGGCGCGTGAGTTGCTGGCATTGGTGCAAAGCCCCAAGTCCCAAATCATCACCACGCTGATCCAAAAATTCGAGCGCGTGAGCACGCTGGCGCGCAGCTTGGTGGTGGACTCGCCCGATGTGTTTGTGCTGGTAGACGAAGGCCACCGTACCAACTTCGGCACGCTGGCGGCCAAGATGCGCCTGCTGATGCCCAACGCCTGCTACATCGGTTTCACCGGAACGCCGGTCACCAAACGCGAGCGCAACACGCTCACCCGCTTTGGCGGTCTCATTGACAGCTACACCATGGATGAAGCGGTGCGCGATGGCGCGGTGGTGAAGCTGCTGTATGAGAGCCGCATGGTGGACGTGACGCAAAACCAGGAGGCGATTGACAAGTGGTTTGAGCGCCAGACGGCGGGCCTGTCCGAGGCACAAAAAGGCGACTTGAAGCGCAAGTACGCCCGCGAAAAAATGATCCAGCAAGCCAACCCGACGCTGTACATGCTGGCCTTTGACATCAGTGAGCACTATCGCACCACTTGGCAGGGCACGCCGTTCAAGGGGCAAGTCGTTGCCGCAAGTAGAGCCGCCGCTATTCAGCTCAAAGAATACATCGATGAGATTGGCCATGTGAGCTGCGAGGTGCTGATTTCCGGCCCCGCCGGGCGCCCTGACCGCGAAGACGTGGACGACGAGCCGACCGAGGCGGTGCACCGCTTCTGGGACAAGATGATGAAGCGCCACGGCAATGAAGAGCAATACAACAAGGCGCTGATCAACGCTTTCAAGCATGGCGATACGCCGGAGCTGCTGATCGTCAAGGACAAACTGTTGACCGGTTTTGATGCACCGCGCAACCGGGTGCTGTACCTCACCCGTGCGCTCAAAGAACACACGCTGCTGCAAGCCATTGCGCGGGTGAACCGGCTGTATGAAGCACCAATAGATGCGGCAGACACGGAAGACGGCCTTGAATCTAACGGAGCAACCCTTGAGAAAGACTTCGGCCAGATCATCGACTACGCAGGCGTGCTGGAAGAATTGGACAAGGCGATTTCAAGCTACCAGGCGCTGGCCGGGTTTGACGAAAATGACTTGGCAGGCATGCTGGTGAGCATACAAACAGAGGTGGCCCAGTTGCCCGAAGCACACGCCCATGTGCTGGAGCTGTTTCGCTCGGTGGCGAACTTACACGACACCAATGCGTACTTGGAGACCTTGCGCGATGACGAGGTGCGCCATGACTTTTACGAGCGTTTGAGCGCTTTTGGCCGCTTGCTGCAACTGGCCTTGTCCAGCGAACGGTTTCTGGCCTCGACGCCGCCAGCCATCATTGACCGCTACAAGGCGGACATGCTGCGCTTTGCCAAGCTCAAGAAGGCCGCGCAATTACGCTTTGCCGATGCGGTGGATTTCAAGCGGGACTACGAGCCGCGCATTCGCAAGCTGCTGGACACGCATTTGCAGGCCAGCGACGTGCTGGTGCTTAAAACTTCCGTGAACATCCTGGACGACGCGGCGCTCAAGCGCGCGATAGACGAGCAGGAGGCCACGACACCCGCAGCGCAAGCTGACATCATCGGCTTCAACACCAAGCGGGTGATTGAGGAACGCATCAAGGTGGACCCGGCGTATTACGAGAAGTTTTCCCGGATGATTCAGCAGGCGATTGACGACTACCGGGCCAAGCGCATCAACGAGCTGGCTTATTTACAAAAGGCCAAGGAGGCACGCGCCGCCGTGCTGGACCGGCCACGCGATGACATCCCGGTAGGCTTGCGTGGCAACGACCATGGCATTGCACTGTTTGGCATGGTCAAAAAGATATTCGATACCCTGGTGCCGCCCGAACAAGGCGCAGAACTGGCGCAAGACACCGCACACGCTGTGCTCACGGTGCTGGCAGCGCACAACGTGGTGGACTTCTGGCGCAACCTGGACGCCATGAACCAGACACGGATTGATCTGGACCATTTTCTCTACGACGTTGTGGGGGTGGAGCGTGGGGTGAAATTGAGCACCGCGCAAATGGACGCCATTAGCGACCAAGCCTTTGCACTCGCCAAAGCGCGGGGCATCAATGACTAAGGAATACGGCGATGTGCAGGTCATTGCGACCGAGGCGCGCCGCAAGACACTGTCGGTTGAAGTGCATCCGACGGGGCAAGTGGTGATCCGGGCTCCGTTGGGATGCAGCGACGTGCGAATCCAAGCGGTGCTGAGGAAGCGTGAGCGCTGGATAGCCGAGCAAAAAGCGTTTTTTCATAGCTTTGAACCACGCACACCGCAGCGCGCCTGGATTGCCGGAGAGTCACATTGGCACTTGGGCCGACGTTACAAGTTACTTATTAACTTCGGTCCAGAAGAAAGCGTGGCTCTACGTGGCTCTGATTTGGTCGTGGTTGCCCAGCAGGGCCGTCAAGCGGCACCAGAACAAGTTGAAGCACAGGTATTGCGCTGGCGCCATGAGCAAGCCAAGGACGTTCTGGCTCGCCAACTGACGCAGTGCCACCGGCACTATCGATTCAGCGAATTTGCGCGGCCTGTGCTGCGGGTGCAGCAGTTGACCAAGCGCTGGGGCAGCTTGTCGCAGCAGGGCACGATGACTTTGCACAGTGGGCTGGTGCAGGCGTCAACGGCGTGCATTGACTATGTGATTCACCACGAGCTTTGTCATCTGGTCCATCAGAACCATTCCGCCAGCTTCTTTGAGTTGCTGGCGGAAGTTTGCCCTCAGTGGGTGGCTCGAAAACAATTGCTTGAAGCAACCGTGCGATAACCGACTACCGTGCGCTCGTTAGCTGGCCGCCGCCAACTGCTGAAAAGACACCTGAACCCTCCCACACCCAAAAATTCAAGCCAAATTGGCCTCCAGCCCCCGTGGAATATGCGCAAGCAGCTACAAAAATCAGAGCGTTTTCAAATCATCCATGAACGCCTGACGTTCGCCCACAGCGACTGGGCCGGTTACTCGGTGTTTGAAGAAGCCTTCACGCTGGGGCATGGGGCGGGCTAGTCGCCAGATGATCTTCGCTGCTGCGTGTGCTGGCGTACCGAATTAATGGCCGCTTGTGTTCATAGTCGGGCTGTACCGGTTGATTTCCAACCGAATGGAGCACCCTATGAAAAGTAAAGCACTTGTTTCCACCCTTTTGGCCATCTCCATGATGAGCGCAGGATTTGCCTCCTTCGCCCAAGGCCATGGTCCCGACAATCGCAACGACGGCGACCGCCGCGGACAAGCCGAGCGCAACGACCAGCCTGATCGCCGCGACAACCAGGGCCACAAGTTCAACCGTCCCCATGACCAGGGACGCGGTCACGCCTATGGACGAATGGACGAACGCGGCGCAGGCCCCGACCATCAGTTCTACCGCGGCGGCCGCCTGCCTGCGCAATACCGCAGCCACCAGTATGTGGTCAATGACTGGCGCGGTCATCGCCTGAGCGCCCCACCCCGTGGCTACCATTGGGTCCAGGCCGGCGGTGACTATGTGCTGGTGGCGATTGCGACCGGCGTCATCCTGCAGTTGTTCCTGAACAACTGACAGCCGACTCCTTCCACGAAAGACCGCCATGAATCCCACAAAAATCATCGGTATCCTGCTGATCGCAGCGGGGGGCCTGGGCCTGATCTACGGGGGTTTCAGTTACACGAAGGAAACCACCGGCATGAAGCTGGGCCCGCTCGAAGTCAAGGTCCAGGAGAAAGAGAATGTCGCCATTCCGCTGGCGCTCAGCGTCGGCTCCATCGTTCTGGGCATGTTCCTGCTCGTCATCAAGCGCTAGAGCAAGCGCCCCCATACCTGCGCCATCCATTCCTTCAGCCGGAACTGGAGTGGCCGGTGATTCCAGCTTTCCAGGTCGATGGCCTGGGAGGCTTCCAGGTCTTGCGCAAACATGATCTGCATTTTCTGCCCGAAGTCACGCCCCAGAATCACTGCATTGATTTCATCATTGTCCAGAAAACTGCGCCAGTCCAGGTTGGTGGACCCCACGGTGGACCAGACGCCGTCGATCACCGCCGTTTTGGCATGCAACAAGGCGCCGAGCCGCTCGTAGATCTTGACCCCACCTTTAAGCAGGCTGGCATAGTGCGAGCGCCCGGCATGGAAGACGACGTCGTTGTCCGAGTGGCTCGGCAAGATCAATTTCACATCGACACCGCGGGCAGCCGCATCCACCAGGGCCTTCACCAGCTGGGGATCGGGCACAAAATACGCGTTGGTCAGGTACACCTGCCGTTCCGCATTGCCAATGGCCGAGATCAAGGTCAGGTACATCAGGCTGTACTCATCATCGGGCGTGCTGCCAATGGCACGCACAATGTCTTTGCCCTGGGCTGACAGCGGCGGGAAATATGTTTTCAAGGCCAGCGGTTCACCCCGCTGCTTTTCCCAGGTTTGGATAAACAGCTTTTGCAATTCGGCGACCACCGGCCCCTCAATTTGCAAGTGGGTATCGCGCCAGGTCATCTGTTTGTCCGGTTTTTTTCCGCTTCGCCAGGCCACTGATCCAGAGGAATAGACGCTGCTGATATTGATGCCGCCGACGAAGGCCGTGCGCCCGTCCACCACCAGCAATTTGCGGTGATCGCGGTTATTGAGCAGCCAGGACTTCTTCGCCACCAGCGGGTTGACCGGGTTGAATTCCAGCACCTTGATGCCGGCTTGCGTCAAACGCTCAAAAAAAGCCTTGGGGGTACTGAAGCCCCCCACGCTGTCATAAATGATGTTGACCTGCACGCCCTGGCTCTGCTTCTCCAGCAGCAAGTCGGCAAACTGTTGCCCGGCTTCGTCGTCTTCGATGATGTAGGACTCCAGGTTGATGTGGTCCTGGGCCTGGCGGATGGCGGCAAACATGGCGGCATACGTGGCTTCGCCGTTTTGCAGCAGCGTGACTTTGTTGCCGAGCAGCAGCGGACTGCCGACGATGGCCTGCTCCAGCGCCACCTGTTTCTCCAGAATGTCGATGTCACCGGATTTCTGTTTGAGCCGCGCCAGGATGGCGGCATTTTTCTCGGCTGAAATCGGCCCGCGGGCATTCTCAAAGCGAGCCGTTTGCCCGGCATGGCGTTCTATCAGGGCCCGGGTATCCGGCAGGGTTGTGCAACCGGTCGCCGCCAGCAGGAAAAAGACCGTCAGCACCGCTGACTTGAATGCATGAGACATTATTTTTTCCTCGTTGATATCTGCGCGTCCGTGCATGATGCCTGACATCACACCAGCGACGCTCAAAGCGCGCTCAGAAACAAGGCCATGCACCTTGACATGGTCAAGATTCTGATCGTGCGCTGATAAGCTCAAGCCATGAGCAAACATAGTTTTTCCAGGCTGCTGGCACAGCGCCAATTCATGCGTTTCTGGCTGGCCCGACTGGCTGGCGTCACGGCCAACCAGATGCTGATGGTCGCCGTGGCCTGGCACATGTACGACATCACCTCCAGCGCCTGGGATCTGGGCCTGGTCGGCCTGTTCCAGTTCGTGCCCGCCCTGTTGATGACCCTGCCCGCCGGCCACGCGGCTGACCGCTGGCACCGGGGGCGCATCTTTGCCGCCTGCATGCTGGCACAAGCCGTCATCGCCATCCTGCTGGTCGCCGCCACGCAGGGGGGCTTTGCCACGCGGGAGTTGATCTTGGGTATTTCGGTGGTGCTGGGTGTGGCGCGGGCCTTCCAGATGCCGGCGCAACAGGCGCTCACGCCCTTGCTGGTGCAGCAGGAATTGCTGCAACGCGCCATTGCCCTGAGTTCCAGCGGCATGCAGGCGGCCATCATCTGCGGGCCAGCGCTCGGCGGTGTGCTGTATGTGAGCGGGCCTATCACCGTCTATGTGAGTTGCGCCATCCTGTTGCTCATGGCGGGCGCGCTGACGCTGGTCGTGCGCTACCCCCATCGACCGTCCACCCTGGCGGCAACCTGGGGCACGGTGCTGGCGGGAGTGTCTTTTGTCTGGCGCGCCAAGGTGCTGCTGGGGGCCACATCACTGGATTTGTTTGCCGTCCTGCTGGGCGGCGCAACGGCCCTGCTGCCGATTTATGCGCGTGACATCCTGCACACCGGCCCGGTAGGTTTAGGCCTGCTGCGGGCGGCCCCGGCGCTGGGAGCGTTGGTGATGTCCTTGATCCTCATCCGCTGGCCGCTGCACCGGCAGGTAGGGCACCGGTTGTTGATGGCGGTGGCCGTGTTCGGACTGGCCACCGTGGTGTTTGGCCTGTCCACCCATTTTGGTTTGTCGCTGCTGGCGCTGGTGGTTACCGGCGCGGCTGACAGCATCAGCGTGGTGACGCGCATGACGCTGGTACAACTGGAGACGCCCGATGAGATGCGCGGACGGGTCTCGGCGGTCAATTCCATTTTTATCGGCGCGTCGAATCAGTTGGGCGAATTCGAATCCGGCGCCACGGCGGCGCTGATGGGACCAGTTGAATCGGTCGTCCTGGGCGGCGTGGGTACGCTGGTGGTGGCGGCTGCGTGGCTGCGCCTCTTTCCGGCCTTGGCGCAGCGGGATCGCATGGAATAAAAAAGAGGGGGACCGAGTTGCCTCGGTCCCCCTCTTTCAGCAATCCGCTGGCTTATTTGGCAACGGAAGCGGCTGGCATGGCAGCGTCAGCTTTTTTGGCGACGTGGGCCTTTTTTGACACTTTCTTGGCCGCTTTCTTTTTCGCAACGTGCTTGGCCTTTGCAGGTGTAGCGGCTGGGGCCGTCACGGCCGCAGGAGCGGTAGCACCGGCATCCTTTGGTGCGGCTGCAGGAGCCTGCGCAAACGACACGGCAGCAACGCTGGAAAACAAGACAGAAGCGATCAGGGTTTTGATATTGAACATGGTTAGCACTCACTCATATAAATGACAGTCGCATCAGCTTCGACCATCTAAAGCGAGCCCAAATATTCTTCAGGCTTGCATCTACAACGCCCAGGTTTTCGTTGGGTTGACGGCAGATACTTTTCTTTACAGAGAGTGATTGGCGCGCAGTTGCCCTCTAACGCAAGGTCAACGTTTACGGCCGGTCATCACCGCCAGGAACGCTTTCAATTTTCCGGAGACAGGTAGTTTTTCATCAGACAGGGCTTCCAGAAAATCAGAAAGACGCTTTGATCGGGCCACGGCAAAGAGCACCAAAGCAACGAACACGACTGTGGCCACCACACCATGCAGCAGACGCTCTGAAGGTGTCCCTTCGCCAAAAGGGATGATGTTCATGCCGAAATAACCGGTGGTCACCGTGGCAATGAGTCCGAGGATGGTGATCACGGTCAGTCGCACCACGGTATTGGATTGCCGACGCTGGGAATCGCTGTCGAGGTAGTGGCTCATTTCACGAATCTCGTCGCGGACCTCCCCGTAGATGTCGTCATTGCGCAAGAGATTGGAACAAAGCCGGAACGTGGCCTGCACATGCGGGCGCTCCGATAGTTCGTGAAACCAATAACGGTGCGTGAAACGCAGAAAAGTCTCGAAGTTGCTGCGGATCCGGCGCTTGAAACGACGCACGGACACTTCGCTGCGAATATCCAGATCGTTGACCGCATCGACCAGGACTTCGGAAAACACCAGCAGCGACGCCCGATGCAAATGGGCAATCAGAAAAATCAGGAAATACTGGTGCCGAAATTGCGCCAGAACACCCCGTTCGGGATCGCAGAAAAATGGCATGGCCGCATCGCCAACAACGGTCAATGAATTGCCGGTGCAAATGAAACGGGTGTTGGGTCCTTCCTGCGTATTGGTCCAGAAGCGATCCAGGCAATACCGTTTTTCAAACTCGATCACCGTGGGTTCGTTCACCGGCAAGGCCTCATCGGGATGCAGGACAGTCGCCAGTCCGATGCGAACCCATTCCTCGGCACTGAGCGCGCGGGGTTGATCCAGGGCCAAATAGGCCATGACCGGCATGCGGTGGTATTCAATGAGCCGAAAGCGCATGTCACCCGGTTCATTCGAATGGGCCAGCACCAACGGGCGCAGCAGGCAGGCCCAATGTTCGGAGATGCAGGGGCTGCGATGCTGGCAAACATAGCCCAGGTATTTTTCGCGGTGCTCGGTATCGGATCGCGCCACAACCTGGCCCTCGCCATCGAGCCACTCGGCCAGATGGACGTTGTGCAAGCCTTCTCCACTTTCATCCCAGCCGGACGGGTAAGCGCGGCCAAAGCGAAACAGGATGTCGCGCACGGTATCCAGGGGCAAGTTGCCGGCCCGGACTTCCAGATTAAGTTGAACGAGGTCGAGGTCCTGGAAGAAATAGAGATCGAGATGAACAATATGCAATTCAATCGGCGTCTGCCCAGGCCGCAAGGTCAGGCGCAGCCGGGCAATATCCTTGCGCCGAAAAACATGCATCGGTGAGTTGCCCGGCAGATCGTCCGCTGAAGCACGACCGGCGCGGCCTTCGCCATAGAGAAAGCGCTGCACATAAGGCAGGAAAGAAACGAATTCCCGGTAATGGCGTTCCTTGAAGAGTGCGGGGTCCTCCGTGAACTCGTCGTTGATGCGCTGCCACGGGTGCGTCTCTTTTTTGCTCTCGAAGAGTTCCCAGTGCCCTCCCTGCACCCCATCAAATGCCAGGGGTTCAAGCTGCAAGGGCCAGATGAGGTTGGCATGAAACAAACGGACACGGCCGTCGGCTTGAAAGCGGTCTGGTGCAGGCACTGGATTTTCCTCGCGTGGTGGGCGTGAAGAAGATTCTAGGTCGCTGTCTGTTTTGCATCAAAGGAAGCGCCTGTTTCGCTGGCAAAACATTGCCGAATCAATGCAATCTCTGGCTTAATCGAAAAATTAGAATAATTTTCGGAGACGATGGCGATGAACCTAGCGGGCATTTCATTGAAAGAATCAGACGGACAGGTGTTCGTTCAATCGCAGCCGGTCGAGGGTCGGCCTCCGGTAGAAAGTTCCGCCTTGCGTGCCCTGTTGGTGCAAGAGGGGTATGGCCAATGGCACTTGCTTGATGACGCTATTGCCAGCACCGCCAGCCAATGCAACAGCCAGCAAGACCCATTTGAGCTGTTGGTGGCACAGCGGCTTGACGCCGAAATCAAGGTGCAGATTGCACCCGACGAAATGGAAGCCTATTTGACCATCACGCCCTCACAGGGCGGCAAAGTGGCCACGATGGACGATGTGAATCGCCTGCTGGCCGAAGCCGGTGTGGTGTCCGGCATCGACGAAACGGCATTGCAGCAGCTGAGCAAGATGGCCAGCTGCAACCAGCTTCCTGTCGCCCATGGGGTGGTCCAGCAAAACGGATGTGACACTGTTTTTGAAGAACTGATCCCGCAAACCGTGAACCGCGAACCCAGGCTGAATGAAGACGGCCTGATCGATTACCGGGAGCACAGCGTGATTGCCGTGGTGCTGGCCGGTGCGCCGCTCATGCGCCGCACGCCCGCGACACCGGGCGTGGATGGCCTCACGGTCAAAAGCCGTGTACTGACAGCCCACCCTGGCCGTGATGAGGCTTTTGCCGCGGAACTGCCCGGAGCACAAGTGACCAGCGAAGACCCCAATGTGCTGCAAGCCTCGATGAGCGGGCAGCCGGTGCGGGTCAAGTGCGGCGTCATGGTCGAGTCCGTGCTGCGCGTTCCCGAAGTCAACATGACAACAGGCAATATCCACTTTGAGGGCTCGGTGCATGTGGAGGGAGAAGTCGTTCAGGGCATGAAGATCCATGCCAGCGGAGACATTTTCGTCGGCGGCATGGTGGACGGCGGGCAGCTCGAAGCGGGCGGCAATATCCTGGTTTCCGGCGGCGTCATCGCGCATGCCAGCTTGCGTGCAGGTGGTTCTGTGACCGCACGGTTTGCGGAAAGCTCCCATATTTACGCCGGCACCGTGATCGTTTTGGGCGACATGGCTTTGGAGTGCGAATTGCAATCGCTCAATCAGATCATCATCGGTGCCGAGTCCCCGCAACGTGGCCGCCTGATAGGAGGAACCACCACGGCCATGATGTTGCTGCGTGTTCCGCTGCTGGGCTCTTCCAAAAGTAGCATGACCAAAGTTGTGATGGGTGCCAACCCGGAACTCCAGGCGAAATACGAGGCGCTGCAGCAGCGCATCGACCACGAAACGACAACCGAAGCGAATCTGGAAAAACTGGTGAAGCAGTTGACTGCCGCAGGCGACCCCAAAGGCATGCTGGCACGGGTCAAAGCGTCCAGACAACACACGATTCAGGTCTGGGGCCAGTTGCTGGTGGAACGAGCCGAACTTGAACTGCAACTGGAATTGGCGGGAACCGCCAAAGTCGAGGTCAGCGTGGGTGTGGCGGGAGCTGTAGATTTATCCTTTGGCAAAACGACCGCCAGGCTGCGCCGGGAATTGGATGCCGGCACCTTCTCGGTTGACGTGGAAGGGCATGTTGTCTTCACCGATGCAACGGACCAGACCGCAACTCCCGTTTAATCGTTGGCCAAAGCCTGCGCGGGCCAAAACCTTTTTTATTGAGCGGCCTGCTGGAAAAAGCGTATGCGCTCAGCGTCGGCCGGGTGCGATGAGAAGGCGGCGCCTAACCAGGCATCAGCGGTTTTTTCCTGCTTGGTGCTCGTGTCAAACGTTCTCTCTTTTACTTTTTCACGACGTAACAGCTCCAGTTTGTCAAACAAGGTGACCATGACCGCAGGGGAAATGGCCGCCGCCTTCAGAAGCAGCACGGCGTGGGCATCGGCCTCGCGCTCTGCTTCCCGCGAATAGTGGGCCTGACCCAGAAACACCGGCACAGCCGCCAGCAAGGTGCTGAAATCACCCAGGACCAAAGCACCCAACCCGCCCAGCACCGAAGCCTGCACCAGCATACGCAGCCCGTGGCGGTGCTGCACATGGCCCAGTTCGTGGGTCAATACGGCGGTAATCACCTTGTCGTCGTGCGCGACCAGTTCAACCAGTTCATCGGTCAGCATCAGGGTGCCGCCGGGCAAGGCCAGCGCATTGGGGCCAATGCGGCTCTTGCGAAACTCCAGCTTCCAGGGTGGCAAGCTACCCGGCGGCAGGGCGGCCAGGTTGTGGGCAAATGAGGCGCGCAGGCGGTTTTGCTCCGCCACGGGGAGTTGGCTCGGTTGCATCAGGTGTTGATCAATCGCCTGTAGCGTCGCTTCTCCTATCGCGGCATCCACCGTCAACGGGGTTACCGCCACCACTGCCCGAGCCAGCACGGGCAAGCCCCAGGCCTGCACGGTTACCACCAAGGCCAGCAGCACCAGCACACTGCCGGCAACCCAACGCCAGCTTTGCTGCATCTTGACCACCAGCGACTCCGTCAGCCCACTGGCTGCACACCAGGCATCCCAGGCGGCCGAATCCGCGCTTTGCACCAGACCACCGTTGGCAAAATGAGCCACCCGTCTGCCGTGGCGGGTACGTTCCGGCCACTGCACGGCCTGCTTAGGCACTTGCAAATGGATGCCTTCGCCACTGATGTGCAAGACGCCGCCGACCAGCTGTAACTGCACCGGGTGAGCGCGGGCACTGGTCCCGTCAAAGTAGCTGGCGGCCAAAGTAGGCGTGACGCTCTCCATCGGTGTTACAGCCCGATGTCCAGGCCAAAGAAATCGCCTGCCGCATCGGCCGCAGCGTCGCCTTCTGCGGTCCTGATAGAGGCTACCAGCAGTTCCGGGCTGATGCTGGTTTTAACGCTGACAGTTTCCAGACGCATGCGGGCCAAGGCGACCGCCGCAAAAGGCCAGTACAAGCCCAGCGTCAGCACCACCAACAACCAGTTTTTGAGGGTAAGCCACAGCATGGACCGAAAGCGCATTTTGCTTATAAACCGAAGGGATGAATTGCCCGTTTGAGTCCAGACCAGATTCTGTAAGCGTGAAATGGCGTACGGCTTGATGCCGATCATCACGACAGCCATCCCCGCCAAGCCGCCCAGCAGCGAGATAAACGCCACCATCGGCCCTTTGGGCATGGCGCCGCCAAGGCCACTCAGACTGGCTCCAAAAATGATGCCGGCGACCGCCGCCGTGGCGATCACGATCACCAGCAGGGCGAAGCCAAAGACCTTTAAAAACAGCTTGTAGAACGATCCCGCACTGGCCCTGAACTGGGTTTGCAAGTGGCCCAGGCCATAGTGGTTGTGCTGGTACTGCTTCAGATTCCAGAACAGCCAGGGCATGAAAGCCAGCGTCAGCAGCACCGTCCCGCCCGCGGCCATTGCGAGGTTGTTGGGCGACATCTTGATATCCGTGACAGCCAGGTTCATGCCCACCAACAACACACCAGGAATAAACAGGGGCACATTGGCGAGGTAAGCGTCTTTCAAGGTGCCATGAAAACCAAACCGCAGCCCCCGCCAGCTGGTATTGGCCAGCCTGAACTGCATGGACGATTTGAACAAGGCGGGCCAGATGGCCACCACAATCAACAAGGCCACGAAGCCCGCGGTTGGAGAAAATTGCCCGGCCACGGAATACAAGGCGAACAGCACCCCGACCAGCACAAAGCCTTTGAACATTTTTTTGGGGTTGCCGTGGAACCCCAGCGGTTCACCATCGACCAACGTATTGCCGCAAAAATAACGCAAACGCCGCACTTTGGCCCAGGGGAAATACAGACCCAGGGTCACCAGCATCAACAGCAAATTGACGATCCAGATGCGGAAATACTCACTGCCTGAACCCGTGAACTCGATGCACAAGCGGCTGTGAGAGGGTTGAAAAGAAGACGGTATGACCGTGCTGGGTTGTGAATCGTCCATGAAAAATTCCTCCTTGATTTATTTTTGCGGCGCTGATGCACCGTCTTGTTAAATCATATCGTGCCCGTTAACGACCCCATCTGGCAGATGAATCGCGTCATTCAGGCCTTACCATTGAGGCATGAAAACAACTTATATCTTTGGCGCCATCCTCGCCTGCAGCCTCATCGGAACATTGGTCGGCGCTCGCGCAACAAAGACCGCACTGCTGGTGATATCAGGCGCTCTTTCCCTCTATGGACTGGTTCGCCTGTTGGGTTGAGCGCACTCGGCCTGCAAGCAATAACTAGGGCATGACCGCGGCGATCTGCCCACGCTGCAAGGCATGCCGCTCCACCTGGTCCGGTTGAAACAAGCGGGTCATGGCCGCCATCAGATCGTGCGCTTTGACTGCGTTGTCGCCGCCAAAATTGCAGACGTAAACGTCCAGTGTCACGGCACTTTGTTCCGGCCAGGTATGCACGCACAAATGCGATTCAACCAGCAGCACGGTGGCGGTGACACCGCCGGGCCCCTGTGCGCTGGCGGGAAAAGTATGAAAGACATGCGCCACCGCCTGCAAACCCGCTGCGGCGACGGCTTGCAGACAATATTCACCCAGCAGGGCGCTGTCCGTCAGCCATGGCGAATCGCAATGACAGCGGTGAAGATCGGCGGTAAGGTGCAGGCCTTGCATGGGTCACACTATGGCTATTAATTGATTTTCTGGAACACCACTATGTCACGTCAAAGTATTTGGGCCACCAAGGTCATCGCCCTGATCCGGGGAGGCAACAGCGAAGCCGCCATTGCCCAGATCAAAGTAGCCCCCACGGTGAAAGACTTGAAAGATTTGCGCAGCCTGCTGACGGCGTCACAACTGCTCGCCAAGTACCCCAATGTGGATGACGCGACCAGCGACATGATCGTGGCCTTGTCATCGCCCCGGCTGCACCGCTCGCCTTGAATTAACAATGACATCAGGGAATTAAAGCCAGCGCGTGCATGTAGTCCGGCTGCACCATCAGATCGTCCCACTCGGGGGTGGCGGTTCGGGGCAGCAAGGCCAGGCGGCGCTCTTCGCTGGCTTCCTGCGGTTGCCAGCCGCCTTTGAGCTGCGCCTCGGTCAGGCCGCCAATCAGTTCATCGACGGCTGCGCCACCGTTGAGCGACTGGTTGCACAGCAACACCATGTCGCACCCGGCATTGAGTGCAGCCACGGCAGCCTCGGTGTAGCTCACCTCTTGACCATCAATCAAACGGGCACCGGCCATCGACAGGTCGTCGCTGAAAATGGCGCCGTTGAAGCCAAGCTGACCGCGCAGGATGTCGTTCAGCCATTTGGATGAAAAACCGGCCGGGCGGGGGTCCACCTTGGGGTAGATCACATGGGCGGGCATAACGCTGTTGAGCGTGCTGTTGAGCCAGCCGTAGGGCGCGGCGTCTTCCGCCAGAATGGCTTTGAGGCTGCGCTTGTCGACCGGGATGTCGGTATGGGAATCCGCTTTGACAAAGCCATGGCCGGGGAAGTGTTTGCCGCAATTGGCCATACCGCTTTGCAGCAGGCCATGCATCAGGCTCTTGGCCAGCAGGCTGACCATGCGCGGGTCGCGGGCAAAGGCGCGGTCGCCAATGACGCTGCTTTCACCAAAATCCAGATCGAGCACCGGGGTGAAGCTGAAGTCCACGCCGCAGGCGCGCAGTTCGGCGCCCAGCACAAAGCCGCAGGCGCTGGCCGCGTTGGTGGCCTGCATGGCACCTGCCCCCTCGCCGCCTTTACCGTCGCGCAGCCACATCTCACCCAGCGCACGCATGGGCGGCAGGTGGGTGAAACCATCGGTCTTGAAGCGCTGCACGCGGCCGCCTTCGTGGTCCACGCAGATGAGCAGGTCGCGCCGCACTTTTTTGATCTGGCGACATAGCTGGGTCAACTGCGCCCGGTCTTGCCAGTTGCGGGCAAACAGAATGATGCCACCGACCAGCGGGTGGCTCAGGCGCTGGCGGTCAATTTTGGTCAGGCTCAGGCCCGCGACGTCGATGATGAGGGGTGCATGTTGTGTCATGGGGCGTTGCAATCAGGAAATTGAAAATGGCAATCGAATGGAAGAAGGTGACGTTACTATGAATTAGATAGCTACTCACGTACTAAACACGGGGGCTAGAGGTCTTTTTTATCCATAATTTCGACCACACAGAAGCTGGCGGCGTAATCGGTCTCGTCGGTGACGGTAATGTGCGCGGACAGCTTGCGGGCCTCAAACCAGTCTTTCAAGCCACCGTGCAGCACGATCGCCGGCTTGCCGCTGGGCAAGTTGGAAATTTCGCACAGGCGCCAGGTCATGGGCATCGTCATGCCCAGGCCGATGGCTTTGCTGAACGATTCCTTGGCACTGAAACGGGTAGCGAGGTAGCGGATGCCGCGCTCGGGCCAGCGGGCACTGCGACGTTTCCAGGCGGCAAATTCGGCTTCGCTCAGGATTTTTTGCGCAAAGCGGTCGCCATGGCGTTCCAGGCTGGCGCGGATACGGCGCACATCGCAGATGTCGGTGCCAATGCCGTAGATCATTCAACGCCCTTCGTTGATGCAGCGCAGGTAATCCTGAACCGTGGCGCTGTAACCCAGCTCCAGCGCATCGGCAATCAGCGCGTGGCCGATGGAGACTTCGGCCACGCCGGGCACCTGCTTAATGAAGGCCGTGAGGTTGTCGCGGTTCAAATCATGGCCGGCGTTGACGCCCAAACCGACGTCGAGTGCCGCCTGGGCGGCGGCAGCAAAGCGGCTTAATTGGGCTTCTTGTTGCGGCGTGCCCCAGGCGGCGGCATAGGGTTCCGTGTAGAGCTCGATGCGGTCAGCGCCCACAGCTTTAGCGGCGGCCATGGCGTGCGGATCGGCGTCCATGAACAGGCTGACCCGCAGGCCCAGGCTTTTGGCATCCGCAATGAGGGAACGCAAACGGTCGGCATCGGCGGGGAAACTCCAACCGTGGTCGCTGGTGAACTGGCCTTCGGAATCCGGCACGAAGGTGACTTGGTGCACCGGCAACTGGCGCTCGCGCAGGTCGCGCACGCAGTCCATCAGGTTGTGAAACGGGTTGCCTTCGACATTGAATTCACGGTCCGGCCAGGCCTGCAGCAACTCAGCCAGGTCGCGCACATCGCCAGCGCGAATATGGCGCTCGTCCGGTCGCGGGTGCACCGTGATGCCGTGAGCGCCGGCCTGCAGGCACAAGGTGGCCGCGCGAGTGACGCTGGGGATGCCGAGATGGCGCGTGTTGCGCACCAAGGCGACTTTGTTGAGGTTGACCGAGAGGGCGGTCCGAGTCGCCTGGCCGCCCAAAGGCGAGGAAGCCACCTCGGTGGGCAGCGTAGTAGACGGAGTGGGAAGCGTGGGGGTCATGTCTATAAAGATTGAAGGTCGATCATCATTTGCCGGGTCCGCAGGGTACTCACGCCGCAATGGTAATTCAGCAGCGCACGCAACTGGGGTTTGAGTTCGGCCATTACCTCGGAACAGGCGCGCAAGGTGGCTGTGAACGGAGCATCGTGGGCCAGCGACTGTTGCAATGCGATCCATTGCGCCCCGCTGAGGCTGGTCCGGTCCGAGGCATTGGTCTGACGCAAGCCGCCCTCGGGCACCAGGGTGTAACGATCATCGGGGTGAAGGTTGCGCAGCGTCATGGTCTGGGCGTCCAACTCAGGCAGCCAGCCGATCTCGCGCAACAGCAGCAACTCAAAAGCGCGTAGCGCGGGCTGCAAGGCTTCGCCATGCTCGGAGGCAATCACCTGCACCACCTTGGCATACACGTCGAACAAGGCGGGATGCGGGTCGTCCCGCGCCAGCAGCGTCAGCAAGAGTTCATTGAGGTACAGACCGGACATCAGCGCATCGCCGGTCGGCATGACATGGCCGCCCTGCCATTCCGCACCTTTGAGTGTGCGGATTTCGGCATCGCCGCCAAACGCCACATGCAGCGGCTGCAAAGGCAGCAGGATCGGGCGAAAGCTGGAACTAGGCCGCTTGACGCCCTTGGCCACCAGCGCAATGCGACCGTGGTGGCGCGTGAACACCTCCAGAATCAGGCTCGACTCGCTCCAGTCGTAACGGTGCAGAACGTAAGCGGGCTCGTCAGAAATGCGTTTGGTGGCCACGCGGGATCAAACAGATCACTGATAGCCGAAGGAGCGAACGCGTGCCTCATCGTCCGCCCAGCCGGAGCGCACTTTGACCCACATCTCGATGAACACCTTGCAGTCCAGTGCCTTTTCCAGCTCGACGCGGGTTTCCATGCCGATGCGTTTGATGCGCTCGCCCTTATCGCCAATCACCATGGCTTTGTGCGTGTCGCGCTCGACCACGATGGTGGCGGCAATGCGCAGCAGGCGCTTTTGCTTGCCACGACCGGCTTCTTCCTCGAATTTGTCGATCACCACGGTGGAGGTGTAGGGCAACTCGTCGCCCGTCAAACGGAACAGTTTTTCACGCACCGTCTCGCTGGCGAGGAATTTCTCGCTGCGGTCGGTCAACTCGTCTTCGGCGTACCACCAGGCCTGCTCGGGCAGGTATTTTTCGCAAATGCCCAGCATGCGCTCAATGTCTTTGGCGTTCTTGGCCGACATCGGCACGAACTCGGCGAACGGGTGGCGCTGCTGCATCTCCTGCAGCCAGGGCGCAATATCTGAACGGCGGTTCACCTGGTCGAGCTTGTTGGCCACCAGCAACGTCGGAATCCCTTTGCCCAGCAACTCCAGCACTTTGGCATCGGCCTGGTTAAACATGCCGGCTTCGACCACGAACAAAATCAGGTCCACATCGCCGACCGCGCCGAGCACGGTCTTGTTGAGCGAACGATTCAGCGCATTGTTGTGGCGGGTCTGGAAACCGGGGGTATCGACAAACACAAACTGGGTCGCGCCCTGGCTGTGGATGCCGGTGATGCGGTGGCGCGTGGTTTGAGCCTTGCGCGAAGTGATGCTGATCTTTTGACCCACCAGCGCATTCATCAAGGTTGATTTACCGACGTTGGGTTTGCCGACGATGGCGATCAGGCCACAGCGTTGACCTTCAACCGGGCCACTTGCCGGGGCGGCCACGCGCATGCTTTTGAGCATGCTTTCGATGTCATTTTGGCCTTCAGCCCCCGTCGCTTCTGCCTCAGTAGCTATTGTTTTTGTAGTAGTCATTATTTGGCCTTTGCCTTGAGTGTTTGCAGCATCGCGGCAGCTGCGGCCTGTTCGCCGGCACGACGTGATCCGCCAATGCCGCGCTCTGAGAAATTGAGTTCGATGATTTCGCATTGAACATCAAACGTTTGCTTGTGCGCTGCCCCCTGCGTGCCAACCACCCGGTACAGCGGCAGGTTCATTTTGCGCCCCTGCAACCACTCCTGCAATTCGGTCTTGGGGTCTTTGCCAATCGCTTCCATGCTCGGGTTGATTTCCACCGCTTTGAACAGGCGATGCACCAAACTTTGCGCAGCAGAAAAACCAGCGTCCAGATAAACCGCACCGATCAGGGCTTCCAGGGCATCGGCCAGGATAGAGGGCCGTTTATTGCCACCAGAACGGGCTTCGCCCTCCCCCAGGCGAAGGACATCGGGCAAACCCAACCCGACCGCCAGCAGATGCAGCGTATCTTGCTTGACCAGATTGGCCCGCACCCGGGACAAGTCCCCTTCAGGCAGCGCGCTCAGACGTTCAAACAACAAATCGGCCACCGCCAGGTTCAGGACCGCATCACCCAAAAATTCCAGGCGTTCGTTGTGGTCCGCCGAAAAACTCCGGTGTGTCACGGCCTGTGCCAGCAGATTGGCGTTCGCGAATTCATGTTGCAAGCGAGCTTGCAACGCCATCAAACCTTCATTCACGCTTGAGTCTCTCCGTACTGGCGCATTATTTTGACCGCCCTGTGTATTTAAGCGTCAGGTAGCCCGGACCGGCCAGATGAATTTCACGCTGGTACGCGAAGCTGACAACAATTTTGTCGCCTTCTTTGCTCACATCAATTTCCTTGCCTGAAATGGATGTGATGTTGTCCACGGCCGCCGCCTTGTCAAAAAGGGAGCGCACTTCAGCCACGGTATTGCCCTCGCGCGCCTTGTTGGCGGCTTTGGCAACGGCCTGGTATTCAATGGCCGTTGGCACAATTTGCGCAACAATCACGCCGGCCGCGGCCAGCAAGCCACCGACCACGATCAGCCCGATAAAAGAAATGCCACGCTGACGGGATTTGAATTGATGCCTCATGTGTTCTCCTGATCAGTTAAACGAGCCGATGCGCTTCAGGCTGCTGAAGTTCATCCAGACAAAAAATGCTTTGCCAACAATGTTTTTGTCCGGCACAAAGCCCCAGTAGCGAGAATCCAGCGAATTGTCGCGGTTATCGCCCATCATGAAGTAGTGGCCTTGCGGCACTTTGCACACCACGCCTTGCACACTGTAATGGCAGTTTTTCCTGAACTCGAAATCGTCGGCCCCCGGCACAAACGCAGGCCGATCGTCGTCGTTGAGGATGCCGTGCTTGTGCTCGCCCAGGGTTTCCTGGTACTGCTTGAAGTAGCGCATCGCATCGCCATCAAAGAACTCCGGCAAAGCCTCGGTTTCAATCACTTTGCCGTTGATGGTCAAGCGCTTGTTCAAATAAGCGACCTCGTCACCGGGGACGCCGACCACACGCTTGATGTAATCCAGGCTGGGCTTGGGCGGGTAACGGAACACCATCACGTCACCGCGTTGCGGTGGCGTACCCTCAGTCACCTTGAGGTTGAGCACCGGCAGACGAATTCCATAGTGGAACTTGTTGACCAGAATCAGGTCGCCCACCAGCAGTGTCGGAATCATGGAGCCGGATGGGATTTTGAAGGGCTCAAACAGGAAGGAACGCAGAAAAAACACGGCGATGATCACCGGGAACAGTCCTGCCGTCCAGTCCAGCCACCAGGGTTGCGCGAGGATGCGACCTCTCGCCTCGGACACATCCATGTCCACTTGCGTGATGCCCTGCTTGCGCAGTTCTTCGCGCCGCTGGAGTGACTCCGCGTCCAGCAAGGCGGCCGCCTTTTGGCGCTGGGGCAAAAAGTAAAAGCGTTCAGCGAACCAGTAAATGCCCGTGACCACCGTGGCCAAAAACAGGAGCAGCGCAAAGTTGCCCTCGACCATGCCGAAGTACCAGGCCCCGGCGTAGCCCACGAAGGCCGCCAAAATGAAAGAGGTCAGGACTTGCATTAGCCGTCCACCCGCAAAATTGCCAAAAATGCTTCTTGCGGCACTTCAACCGAGCCAATCTGTTTCATGCGTTTTTTACCTTCTTTTTGTTTGTCGAGGAGCTTGCGCTTGCGTGAAATATCGCCGCCATAGCACTTGGCGATCACGTTCTTGCGCAATGCTTTGATGGACTCGCGTGCAATGATGTTGGAACCGATGGCCGCTTGAATAGCCACGTCGTACATCTGGCGGGAAATGGTTTCGCGCATCTTGGCCACCACCGCCCGGCCGCGGAATTGCGACTGCGTGCGGTGCACGATGATGGACAGGGCATCGACCTTTTCGCCGTTGAGCAAAATATCGACCTTGACCACATCGGCGGCGCGGTATTCCTTGAACTCGTAGTCCATCGAGGCATAGCCACGCGACACGGATTTCAGCTTGTCAAAGAAATCGAGCACAATTTCGGCCAGCGGCATCTCGTAGGTGAGCATCACCTGGCGACCGTGGTACGCCATGTTCATCTGCACGCCACGTTTCTGATTCGCCAGCGTCATCACCGAGCCCACATAGTCTTGCGGCATGTACAAATGCACGGTAACGATGGGTTCGCGGATCTCGTCCATGCGGCCCTGGTCGGGCATCTTGGACGGGTTCTCGACCATCCGAATCTCGCCATCGACCCCCACCACCTGGTAGACCACGCTGGGCGCGGTGGTGATCAGATCCTGGTCAAACTCGCGCTCCAGGCGTTCCTGCACGATCTCCATGTGCAGCAAACCGAGGAAGCCGCAGCGAAAACCGAAACCGAGCGCTTGCGACACTTCAGGCTCGTAGTGCAGCGACGAATCGTTGAGCTTGAGTTTTTCCAGACTGTCGCGCAGCCCTTCGTATTGATTGGCCTCAGTCGGGTACAGACCGGCAAACACCTGCGGCTGGATTTCCTTGAAACCGGGCAACGGCTCGGTGGCCGTGAAAGCAGCACCGCCGGTGCCGGGCTTGATCAGGGTAATGGTGTCGCCCACCTTGGCAGCCTGCAGTTCACGAATGCCGGCAATGATGTAACCCACTTCTCCCGCTTCCAGCGACTCGCGCGATTCGTTGGCTGGCGTGAAGACGCCGAGGTTGTCGGCGTTGTACATCGTCCCGGTGGCCATCATCTTGAAGCGTTCGCCCTT
>JAZKHK010000091.1:0-4161 GCA_040385425.1 Pseudomonadota bacterium
CAGCACATCTTCTGGTTCTTCGGCCACCCCGAGGTTTACATCATGATCCTGCCGGCCTTCGGCGTCATCAGCCAGATCCTGCCCGCGTTTGCCCGCAAACGGCTGTTCGGTTACGCCTCGATGGTCTATGCCACGTCGAGCATTGCGATCCTGTCGTTCATTGTCTGGGCGCACCACATGTTCACCTCGGGCATGCCGGTGACCGGCCAGTTGTTCTTCATGTATGCCACCATGCTGATTGCGGTGCCGACCGGCGTCAAAGTCTTCAACTGGATCGCCACCATGTGGCAGGGTTCCATGACGTTTGAGACCCCGATGCTGTTCGCCGTGGGCTTCATTTTTGTGTTCACGCTCGGCGGTTTTACCGGCCTGATTCTGGCCATGGCGCCGATTGACATCCAGATCCACGACACCTACTACGTGGTGGCGCATTTCCACTATGTGCTGGTGGCCGGTTCCCTGTACGCCCTGTTCGCCGGCTACTACTACTGGAGCCCCAAGTGGACCGGCGTCATGTACAAGGAATCGCGCGGCAAGATCCATTTCTGGTGGTCGCTGATCTCGTTCAACGTCACCTTCTTCCCGATGCACTTTCTTGGTCTGGCCGGCATGCCGCGCCGCTACGCCGACTACCCGATGCAGTTTGCCGACTTCAACGCCATCGCCTCGGTCGGTGCGTTCCTGTTCGGCTTTGCGCAGGTCTATTTCATCTTCTTCATCGTGCTGCCCACGATGCGCGGCCAGGGTGAAAAAGCACCGCAGAAACCGTGGGAAGGCGCCGAAGGCCTGGAGTGGGAAATTCCTTCGCCCGCGCCGTTTCACACCTTCGAAACGCCGCCCCGGCTGGACATCACCGCCACCAAAATCATTGGCTGAACCATGACCCCTGAACAAAGAAAAGCCAACCTGAAACTGGGCCTGATCCTGGCCTCGGTGGCCATGGTGTTTTTTGTCGGCTTCATGGTCCGGATGTACCTGGAAAGCCATTAGCCCATGAGCCTGCAGCGCGAAAATTTCCGGATGGTGGGCAAGCTGGCCGTGATCACGGTCGGCATGTTCGCGTTCGGCTACGCGCTGGTGCCGATGTACAAGGCGATTTGCGAGATGACCGGCATCAACATCCTGGCGCTCGGTGACCGCAACATTCCCGGCGCCACGCCGAACCTGCCCGCCAACACGCAGGTGGACACCAGCCGCACCATCACGGTGGAGTTCGATGCCAACTCGCGCGGCCCGTGGGAGTTCAAGCCCGCACTGCGCTCGCTGCAAGTGCATCCGGGGGAACTGGCGACGGTGGTGTACGAGTTCCAGAACGTGCAGAACCGGCGCATGGCCGCGCAGGCGATTCCGAGCTACGCCCCGGCGCAGGCGGGTCCGCATTTCAACAAGATCGAGTGTTTCTGTTTCAGCCAGTACACGCTGGAGCCGGGTGAAAAGAAGTCCTGGCCGGTGGTGTTCGTGATTGATCCCAAGCTCTCCAAGGACGTGAAAACCATCACCCTGTCCTATACGTTTTTCGAGGTCGGCGGCAAGACGCCTCCCGCGCCGGTGGCGGACGCCAAGCTGCATGCCACCCGTGGAGCTGACTCATGAACGAGCCCCGTAATCAGCCCCAGGCGCCCGTGCCCGCCGCCTCTTTCTGGCGCAGCATCCGTATGGTGATCTGGGCCTTTCTGGGTATCCGGAAAAACAGCGAAGTGCAGGAAGACACCCGCGTCAACCCCTTTCACGTCATTGTGGTGGGCATTGCCGGGGCCATTATTTTTGTCATCGGTTTGATCATTCTGGTGAATTGGGTGGTTGCCAAGTAGCCCGCCGCCCGGCACTTCATAACTGGAGCTGATATGAGTTCAACAACAAACGGCCCAAGCCCGCACTACTTTGTGCCCACGCCGTCGCGGCATCCCGCCATGGCGGCCCTGGGGCTGTTTTTTGTCATCCTGGGCGCCAGCCAGTGGGTCAATGGCGTTGAGTGGGGCAAGTACGCGCTGGCCTTTGGCATGCTGTGGTTTCTGGTGGTGCTGTTCCAGTGGTTCAGCGACTCGGTGGGCGAGAGCGAAGGCGGCCGCTATGGGCACAAGGTGGACCTGTCGTTCCGCTGGAGCATGAGCTGGTTCATCTTCTCGGAGGTGATGTTCTTCGGCGCCTTTTTCACCGCCTTGTGGTGGGTGCGCGGCCATTCGATTCCGGCGCTGGGCAGTCTGGACAACGCCTTGCTGTGGCCCAATTTCAAGGCGGTCTGGCCTACCTTGGCCGCCGGTGCCACCGGCTCGCCCGCCGGGACGGTGGAGCCCTTCATCACCATGACGCCGTTCTGGCTGCCCACCATCAACACCGCCTTGCTGTTGAGTTCGGGAGTGACCTTGACAATTGCGCACCACGCCCTGATTGCGGGCAACCGCAGCCGGACCGTGGCCTTCATGTGGATGACGGTGCTGTTGGGCATTGTGTTCCTGACGGTGCAGGGCTACGAGTACTACCACGCCTATCATGAGCTCAATCTGAAGCTCACCTCCGGTGTGTACGGCTCCACCTTTTTCATGCTGACGGGGTTTCACGGTTTTCACGTGTTCGTGGGCATGTTGATGCTGCTGTTCATCACCTTGCGCTTGCGCAAAGGGCATTTCACGCCCGAGCGCCATTTCGGCTTTGAAGGGGCGGCCTGGTACTGGCACTTTGTGGACGTGGTGTGGCTGGGCCTGTACGTGACGGTTTACTGGATGTAGCGTGGGCTGCCTTCACCCCACAAGGCACCCTGCGCGGTGCCTTTTTGATGGACCGCAAGCCTGGCTTATTGACCCGGGGCGATGCCTGTGGGGTTGATGAAACCCAGTTTCCAGGCCAGCAAAATGCTGGCAAAAAGCACAATGGATACGCCGACCCGCACTGCCAGCGCAAACGCCATTTTTTGGGCTCTGGATTTTTCGTCGGCCTTGTTCTTCATCATGAAAAACAGCGCCGTCGCCAAGCTGCCCAGGATGCCGATAAATGCAAGAATGACCCAATACTTCATGAACTGGATTATCCCGTGAACGCAGGTTTCAAGTTGGGCTTGATCACTTTGGCGGCCTTGTTGGCCGTGAGCGGCACGCTGGCGCTGGGGCGCTGGCAGTTGTCGCGCGCGGCCCAGAAAGAAGCGCTGCAAGCCGGCATCGAGGCCAGCGCCGCCTTGCCGAAACTCGAAGGCCAGGCCCTCATGACGGGGCGCGCGGATCTGCTGGCGCAAGTGCATCGCCGGGTCACGCTGCGAGGCCGCTGGCTGGCGCCGCACACGGTGTACCTGGACAACCGCCAGATGAACAACAAACCCGGCTTGTACGTGGTAACGCCGATGCAGTTGGAGGGCGGCACGGCCGTGGTGCTGGTGCAGCGCGGCTGGGTGGCGCGCAACTTCATGGACCGCACGCAAGTCCCGCCGGTAGCAACGCCCGCAGGCCTGGTCGAACTCGAAGGCCGCATTGCCCCTGCGCCGTCCAAGCTCTATGAGCTGGGCGGGCCGGAGAGCGGGGCCATCCGTCAAAATCTGGACCTGGCCCGCTTCAGTGCCGAGCTGGGCCGGCCACTGCTGCCGGTGTCGGTGCAACAACTGGGCGCGTCCCCTGACGGCTTGCTGCGGGACTGGCCGCAGGCGGGCACGGGCGTGGAGAAACACTATGGTTATGCTTTTCAATGGTTTGCACTGAGTGCGCTGATCGCAATTCTTTATGTCTGGTTCCAAATTGTTAGACGATTCATCCTCCCGCGCCGCGCCTGACGCATCCCTAAGGGCCAGCTACAGTGATCAGCCGCTGGGCCTGACCGTGCACTCCTTGCCCTCGCCCGAGCGTGCGCTGGACCGCGATGCCCGGCGCACCCGCACCGGCCGCTGGAAGATGCTGGCGGTGTTTCTGGTGTGCGCCGCGCCGGTGCTGGCGTCGTATGTCACCTACTACGTGGTGCGGCCCGAAGGCCGACGCAATTTCGGCGAGCTGATCGAGCCGCAGCGTCCCTTGCCGGCGTTGTCCGGCGTCAGCCTGAGCGGGCAGGCCATCAACCTCCAGTCGCTGCAAGGCCAATGGCTGCTGATCAGCGTGGCCGGCGGCGCGTGCGATGCGCTTTGCAGCCGCCATTTGTACCTGCAGCGCCAGATGCGCGAAGGCCTGGGCAAGGACAAGGATCGCC
>JAZKHK010000092.1:0-9060 GCA_040385425.1 Pseudomonadota bacterium
ACAAATATGGGCGCTGGGCAACTGGCGCGCCAGTTCGGCGGTTTGCTGCGCGCCGCTTGCAGTTGCAACACGTCCCAGTTCGCACCCAGGGCCTTGACGGTGTCCAGCGCCGCACTCAAATTTTCCAGCGTGACAAAGTTCATCACCAGCCAACCGCCGGGTTTGAGGCGCTGCAGGATCAGCGTGATCAACTCGCTCAGTTCGCCGCCCGAGCCGCCGATGAACACGGCATCCGGGTCGGCCCACTCGGCCAGACCTTCGGGCGCCTTGCCATGCCGCAGCGTGTGGTTGCTGATGCCCATGGCCAGTCGGTTTTGCAACACGTTGGCGCAGTCATCCACATTCTTTTCGATCGCGTACACATGGCCCAGGCGGCACAGGCGCGCCGCTTCCAGCCCGACCGAGCCGGAGCCGGCGCCAATGTCCCACACCACGCTATCCAGACGCAATTGCATGCGCGCCAGCGACACGGCGCGCACTTCGTTCTTGGTGATCAGGCCTTTTTCCGGGTGGCGCTGCGCAAAGTTGGCATCCGGCAGGCCAAACAAGACCTGCGGCGTGCGCAACCGGGTGCGCCACAGCAGCACCACATTGAGATCGGCAAACGACATTTGCGTCATAGCGCGGATGCTGAAGCCACTGACCACGCGTTCTTCCGGCTGGCACAGGCGCTCGGCCACCGCCATCTCGTACTCATCGGCCAACCCCTCCGTCACCAGCATGCGGGCAATGCGGTCCGGCGTGTTGAACGGGCTGGTCAGCACCGCCAGGCGGTCATGCTGGCGAATGTCGCGCAGCAAGCCGTACAAACCGTGGCTGGGCTCGGACCCGGCCACCCAGTCACCCGCATCCTTGCTGTGCACCGAGGCAAACTTCATGTCCTGCCACGGCAGGCACAAACGGGCGCAGGCCAGTTGCAAGGTGGAGACGTTGGGAATAATCTCCAGCGCCTCGATGCACAGGCGCGAGGCCAGGTAGGCTGCAATACCGTGGCACAGCGGGTCGCCGGTGGCGAGCAGCACCACGCGCAGGCCGTCGGCTTGCGCACAGCGAATCCACTCGGGCACCTGCGACAGGGCGCCGGTCAGGTCGCGCTGCTGGGCGTCGGGCGCGATGTGCGCGCCCAGCAGTTGCAGCGTGCGCGTGCCGCCAATCACCAACTGGGCTTGCGCCAGATGCGCCAGCGCGCTCTGGCCCAGGCTGGCGACGCCATCGTCGAGCACGCCCAGGATGCGGCATTTTTCTAATTGGTTCATCGGTTCCGCCTTCATGAGGACTCGGCAATCTTGCGGCCATCAAAGTCGCAGACCAACACTTTCAAATCGAATTGATCGGGGTAACGCTCACGCAAGGTTTTCACCACGCGCTGCGCCAGCGCCGTATGAAAGACCGTGCCCAGCCCCAATTCATCCATGCGCTCACCCGCATAACGGGCGGTTTTGGCGTTGCGGATGTCCTCACACACCTCGGGCGCCGCACCCAGTTCGGCCGCCAGATCGGCCAGCAAGCCGGTGTTGACATCGGCGCGGCCGGCGTGGGTGATGGTTTCGCCCTGCGCGATTTTGGTGAGCTTGCCCACCATGCCGCCAATCACCACCTGCTTCAAACCGGCTTTGACGGCCGCGCCCATGGCGTAGCGCAAGAAGTCGCCCATCTGCACAAAGGCCGCTTCGAGCAGGTGCGGCATTTCATCCATGACAAACTTCTCGGTGCGCCCGCCGGTGGTCAGCACCACCACGCCGTCAGGCAGCGTGCCCGCCACCTGCACGCCCTGCACCACGCTGGCGCGGTAGGCGGCGGTGGAATAGGGCTTGACGATGCCGGTGGTGCCCAAAATCGAGATGCCGCCCAGAATGCCCAAGCGCGCATTGGTGGTTTTTTTGGCCATCAGCTCGCCTTGCGGCACGGAAATCGTCACGGCAAAACCGGCGTCGTCAAGCAGCGGGATCCCGGCGGCGCGCACATTGGCTTCAATATTGCGCCGCGGCACCGGGTTGATGGCCGGGCCGCCCACCGTGAGGCCCAGGCCCGGCATGGTGACGGTGCCAACCCCCTGGCCGCCAGCCAGCAGCACCTGGCCCGGTTGCTCGGGCAGCAGGCGCACGTCGGCGGTGAGGTGCGCTTTGTCGGTGCAATCGGGGTCGTCGCCCGCGTCCTTGATGACCATGGCATGGGCCGAACGGCCATCGCAACGGCCGTCCTGCACGGCAAATGTGACCCGGTCGCCATTGGGCAGCAGGCATTCGACATGGTCGGGCACCTGGCCCGTGACCAGGCCGATAACGGCCGCCCGCGCCGCCGCCGCCGAACACGCACCGGTGGTGAAACCGGTGCGGGTGCCGCGGGGTGCGCTGCTGTCCATCACGCTGTCAGCTCCTGCGCCTCGGCCAGTCCCAACAGGGCGTGAATGGCGGCAACCACCAGCGTCGAGCCGCCCTTGCGGCCGCGAATCACAACCCAGGGCACAGCCGTTTCCAGCGCCATCAAGTCCTTGGACTCGGCGGCAGAGACAAAACCGACCGGCATGCCGACCACCAGCGCTGGGCGGGCGCCCTCTTCCTTGATCAAGCGCACCACTTCAATCAAGGCGGTCGGCGCATTGCCGATGCCGACGATGGCGCCGTCCAGTAAACCCAGGCGGTGCGCCTTGCGCATGGCCTGCACGGCACGGGTCGTGCCCTCGGCCTTGGCCAGCTCGATCACATCGGCATCGCTGATGAACTGGTGCGTCGTGATGCCGAAGTGCGCCAGTCGCGGCGCCGACAGGCCGACGCAGATCATCTCCACATCGGCCACGACGCGGGTCGCGCGCGACAGGATGGCGGCCACGCCCTCAGTCACCGCCTGGGGGTGAAAGTCGGTCAGGCCGTTGAAATCAAAATCGGCATTGGCGTGGATCATGCGGCGCACGATCGGCCATTGCCCGGGCGTGTAGGTGTGGGATTCAACTTCACGGTCGATCACGGCAAACGAATCATGCTCAATGGCCCGACCGGCGGCGGTCAGTTGCTCGGTGACGACATTGGCGGCAGAGGGGGTCATGACGGAACTCCAGTATGGGAATGGGCGTGCTCGTGCGTAGGGTCATGCGGATGGGCATGGCCGTGATCGTGTTCATGGAGGTGCGGGTGGGGATGCGCGTGATCGTGATCGTGGCTGTGCGGCACCGCGTCGTGGTGGTGGTGGCCGCCCTGGCCGTGCTCCACCGCGAAGTCACGGAACTTGCAGCCATCGCAGGCCATCAGGGCGGCAGGTGTTCCGTGTTTCGCGTCGGCCACGCGCTGTTCCAGCACTTCAAAAATCTCGCGTTCAAAGCCGAAATAGTCGGTCGAGGTGAAACGAATCGTCGGGTATTGGCTTTTCAGGTTTTCAACCTGGCGTTTGATGCGCGCCACCAGCGTGCCGTTGAACAGGTAATACGGCAACACCACGACCTGCGTCATGCCCAGCAGGCTCTGGCGCTGCACCGCTTTTTCCAGCCGCGGGTAGGTGATGCCGGTAAAAGCCACATCGACCAGTTCGTGGTCGCTTTCTTCCATCACCCAGCGCGCCATTTTGGCCATCTCGCCGTTGGCATGCCGGTCGGACGAACCGCGCCCCAGGAGCACCACGCCGGTGGTGCTGGGGTCGGGCATGTCAAGCGCCTGCATGGCCGTCTTGAGCCGGCGTTTGACCACGCTCAGGAGGTGCTCACCAGCGCTCAAGGCCGGGGTGTACAAAAACTGCACCAGCGGTAACTTCAAGCGCGCCGCGTCGATGGCCTGCGGAATGTCCATCTTGACGTGCCCGGCGGCATTCAGAATCAGCGGCACCACAATCACACGACGGGCTTTGGCGGCCGCGCGGCGCAGGCCCTCGCTCATGGTGATGTCAGAAAATTCGATGAAGCAGACCTCAATCGACCAGCCGGGCTGGCGCTGGCGCCACTGCTCGGCAAAGGCCAGGATTTCGTCGTTGCCGGCTGCTTCGCGCGAGCCGTGGCCCACCAGCAAAATGCTCTCTGAGCTCATGTGTTGTCCTGTGTAAGTTGGACTGCGGGGACGCTGGCACGCCGAAAGCGGTGCGTGAAGCTGGCGTCATACAGTTTGGATTTGGCCAGCGTCGTCCACTGGCGCGAGCCCAGCGTCGGGCTGGCGATGATCATGGACTGGCTCACCAGCTTGGCCTCGCGGCACAGCGCCTGGATGGTGCTGACCGTGCCGCGCACAATCTTTTCTTCACCCGGCCAGCTCGCTTTGTGCACCACCACCACCGGCGCATCGGGCGACCAGCCGGCCGCCGTCAACGCGGCGGTGACTTTGCCCATCAGCGTGATGCTCAAAAAGATGCACAGCGTGCTGTGGTGCGCCGCCAGCGCTTCCAGCGACTCGCCCTCGGGCATCGGGGTGCGCCCTTCCATGCGCGTGAAGATCACGGTTTGCGTGACTTCGGGCAGGGTCAGGCTCTCGACCGCCGCGGCGGCGGAGGCCATGGCGGACGAGACGCCGGGCACCACCTGCACCGGCACGCCGGCGGCGTCCAGCGGCTGCACCAGTTCAATCAAGGCGCCATACAGACCCGGGTCGCCGGTTTGCAGACGCACCACGGTGTCGCACCGACCGGCTTGATCAATCAACCAGGCCGACATCTCTTCCAGCGTCATGTCCTTGCTGTCCGCCACCAGGCAGCCCGCAGGCGCCCAACGGGTAGCCGCTTCATTGACCAGAGAGCCGGCGAACAAAATGGCGCCCGCGCGCTCAATCAGCCCACGGCCCTTGACGGTGATTAACTCGGGGTCGCCGGGACCGGCGCCCACAAACCAGACGGTGCCGGGTCGCATCAGGCGGCGCTATAAAGACGCTTGTCCACCACCATGCTGCCCTTGAGGCTGTGCAAGAACTTGGCAGCCGCCAGCAAGCCCAGGTCGATCAGTGGCTCAACCAGGACAACCGTCATGTAGGCCGCGCCAAAGCTGGCGATGCTTGACAGATTGGCAACACCAAACCCTTGACCATAGAACGCCCAGAAACCCACCCAGACCACGATGCCACCCTGAAAAGCCACGGACAGCTTGAAAGCTTGCTGGTAGCTGATGTCCACATAAGCCAGGTTTTCAGGAATGATGCGGCGTGCCAAGGCGGAGGTGGCAAACAAGGGCACCAGCAAGGTGGTGACGTTCATGCCGTATTGGGGAATATCCTGCTGCGCAAAAAATACACTCTGAATCAGCAGTCCACAAGCCAGACCGATAGACGCTGGCGCCACGCCGAAAATCAGCATCAGCGTGGTCCCGAGGATCAGATGCACCTCGGACACGCCGACCGGATGGTGCGGCATCAACTCAAAGAAACAGAACACCAAGGCGGTGCAAAGGGCTGCGCGCAGCAGCAAGGCGCCGATGGCACCCTCTTTTTTGACGGCATCCAATGCCAGTTTGCCTGCGTAGGCGATGGCGGTCGCCGCCGTCGCATAGCTCAAAAAAATCTTGGTTCCGTCAACAAGTCCGGGTTCGATATGCATGGTGCAACTCCTAAGTGAAAAATTGGTTTCAAGTCATGAACAGATAACAAAAGGGCATGCGGTAGGTTTAGTCACGCACCTCCTTGGCCAAGCGAGGCAGCGCGACCCATTGGTCGCCCAGCGAATGAATGGTGATGCGCTGGTCAAACACGGCTTCCAGCGCACGGTGGGTCAAGGGGTTGGCGCAATCACCTTGGTGGGTGACGCGGCCTTGCGCCATGATGACCATCTGGTCGGCATGCAAGGCGAGCGAAATTTCATGCAAAACGCTGACCACGGTGGTGCCCTGCTGGATGAGTGCTTGCACCACCTCCAGCCAGTCGGCCTGGTGCGGCGGGTCCAGATTGGCCAGCGGTTCGTCCATCAGCAGTACTTGCGCCTGCACCGCCAGCGCACGGGCCAGCAAGACGCGCTGGCGTTCGCCGCCGGAGAGCTGGCCGAGGGTGCGTTCGCGCCAGTCCCAGGCCTGGGTGGCGCGCAAGGCCTGCTCGACGGCGGCATGATCGGCGGCACTCGGGGCGGCCAGCCAGGGCTGGTGCGGCAGGCGGCCCAGCATGGCGACATCGCGCACCGTCAGGTCTTCCGCCGAGCTTTCGTTTTGGCCGAGCCAGGACAGTTGCTGCGCCCGCAGGCGACCTGGCAGGCTGGTCAGCGGCTGGCCCAACAGAGTGACCGTGCCGCTGTGGGGCAGCAAGCCGGCCAGGGCCTTGAGCAGTGTCGATTTGCCGGCGCCGTTCGGCCCCACGATGCTGGTCCAGCACCCTTGCGGCAAAGCCAGCTCAATCCCGTGCAATACCTCGACATTTCCGAGCGTAGCCCTTATCCCATGTGCCTGGATAGCTACTGAATTCATAGCGTTATTCACAGTCCGGCTCCTGACGATATCCGGGTACTGCGGTGCATCAGCCACAGCAGATAGCCGCCGCCCAGCACGGCGGTGAGCACGCCCACCGGCAGCTCCTGCGGCGCAATCAGCCAGCGGGCCAGGGTGTCGGCGGCCATCAGCAAGACACCACCGACCAGGCTGGAGAGCAGCATCAGCCCGCTATGGCGGCTCTTGATCACAGAGCGCACCAGGTGCGGCGCGGCCAGGCCGACAAAGGCGATCAAGCCGGTTTGCGCCACCGCCGTGCCGGTCGCCAGCGCCAGCACCGCCACCAGCGCCACGCGCATCGGCGCCAGCGGCAGCCCCAAGCTTTGCGCCGTGGCATCGCCCAGGCTCAAGCCGTCGAGCACGCGGCTCAGCAGCCAGGCGGCGACCACGCAAATAACCCACACCCCGAGCATCAGCAGGCAGGCGGTCCAGCCGACAAAACCGGTCGAGCCCAGCATGAAGGCCTGCATGGCCTGCAGCGAATCGGGCGAGAACAAAAGCACCAGATGCGTCATGGCGGCCAGCACCACGCCCACCACCACACCGGCCAGCAACAGCCGCAAGGTGTGCTGCACGCCGCGCGACAGCGCCAGCGTCAGCAAGACCGCCAGCACGGCACCGACAAAAGCCGCCCCGGTCAGGCCCAGACGCACCAGCACGCTGCTGGAGAACACGCTGACCACCTCGCCGCCATTCATCATGTTGCCGCCCAACATACCCGCACCGCCGCCCATGGCCGCCAGCGCCAGCGCCACGCCCAGCGATGCGCCCGAGGCACTGCCCAGCAGATACGGGTCGGCCAGCGGGTTGCGAAACAGACCCTGCGCCACGGCCCCGGCCAGCCCCAGCAAGGCCCCGGCGGCCCAGGCGCCCACGGTGCGCGGCAGACGAATCTCCCACACGATTTGCTGCGCCATGGCAGATTGCTCCGGGTCTTGCTGCGGATTCAGCAAGGGGGAAATCAGATTCTCAAAGCCCACGCTGCCCACGCACACGCCCAGCGCGATCAGGGCCAGACTGAGGAGCAACAGAACCCAGACCAGAAAAGGCGCACGCAGGTTCAAGGTGCGGCTCCCACGACTTTGGCCTTGGCTTGGGGGGCTTTGTCCGTCAGGCATTGCGCCATCAGCCGCGCACCTTCAGCCATGCGCGGGCCGGGGCGCACCAGCACATTGGCCTGTTCGCTCGGAAAAATGCAGACGCGCTTCTCGCGCAGCGCCCGGATGCTGTGCCAGCCGGGCCGCTGGGCCAGGCCGTCTGCGCTGCGTTCACCGATCATGATCACATCCGGGTTGCCGCGCACGATGTATTCCGGGTTGAGCTTGGGGAACAGCCCCAGCTTGGCGGGCAAGATGTTTTTGACACCCAGCCGGGTCAGTGTTTCGCCGATGAAAGAGGCTTCGCTGGCGCCATAAGGCCCGGGATTGACCTCGAAATAGACCCGCGTGCCGCGCACACCGGCCGGCAGCGACTGGGCCGCCGCCGACACGCCGGCATCGATGGCGCGCCAGATTTTCTGCGCGTCTGCCACGCCCAGCACCTGCCCCAGCTTGAGCATGACGCGCTGCACGTCGGCATGGGTTTTGGGCTCCAGCGCCACCACCTTGATGCCCAGTGCGCGCAGACGGTCACCGGCCCGCGACGACGTGGCCATCAGCACGACGTCGGGCTTGAGCGCGACAACGGCTTCGATATTGGGGTCCAGCCCGCCGCCCACCACGGGCAAGCGCTTCACGCTGTCGGGAAAATTGGAGTAGCGGTCCACCCCGACCAATCGGGCGCACTGGCCCAACTCGCACACGGTCTCGGTCAGGGACGGCAGCAGGCTGACGATGCGTTGCGGCGTCTTGTCAAAATTCACGATGACGCCGCGGTCATCGGTCACTTGCAGGGCCTGGGAGGCACCAGAAAGCGTGAACGCAAACGTCAAAGACAGCGCCGCCAAGACGCGAGGCGGCAGTGGGTTCTGCTTCGTGTCCCCCGCCCGCGTTGCGGGCTCCTCCTTGACCTGCGCAGAACCCACTACCGCCCCGCATCCGAGACGCTTAAAGAATGCACAAAAGCGGCTGAGTTGATTCATTGTCATGAAATGTCTTTCAAAGTCAGCGGCAAACCGGCCGCCATCAAGGTGACACGCTGGCACACGCGAGCCACGTCCTGGTTCAAACGTCCCAGTGCGTCCACAAAGGCGCGCACTTCGGCGCCCATCGGAATCACACCCAGGCCGATCTCGTTACCGACCAGCACCACGGGGCCCGGCGCCTTGGCGATTGCTCCCAAAAGAATAGCTATAGAGTCAATACCAACGGGGGCTAGAGGCTTATTTAGTTCAATGCCAGAGGGGACTGGCATCAGCTGATTGGTTAACCACAAGGTCAGGCAATCCACCACCAGCAGCGTGTCGGGGCGGCTGAGTTCGGTGATTTTTTCAGCCAGGGCCAGCGGTTCTTCGACCGTCGTCATGCCGGGCACGCGCTCGGCCCGGTCCGCCTGGTGGCGGGCAATGCGCTGGCGCATCTCCTCGTCCCAGGGCTGGGCGGTGGCCACCAAGACCGCGCGGTGCTCGGCTGATTGGGCCAGCCAGTCGCGCGCCAGCATCTCGGCGCGGCGCGACTTGCCACTTTTCTGGCCGCCCAGAATCAGCTCGCTGCGGGCCGGAATCAACGGTTGCTCAGCCATGACGGGCA
>JAZKHK010000093.1:0-16780 GCA_040385425.1 Pseudomonadota bacterium
CTGGCGCAAACCGCTGAAGGCGCGCTCGGCGCCATCTCCAACAACCTGCAGCGCATGCGTGAACTGGCCGTGCAGGCCGCGAATGGCACCAACACCTCGACGGACATCTCGTCGCTCGATGCCGAGTACAAGCTGCTCGCCGCTGAAAACACCCGGGTCGCCGCCGCCACCACGTTCAACGGCAAATCCGTGATCGCCGCCGCCACCTTCGACTTCCAGGTGGGCGCCAACAACACGGCCGCCAATGACACGATTTCGGTGACTGCAACTTCTTTCTCCGGCACCGCGACCACCCTGGGCACGACTACCAGCGCGGCGTTCGCCGAGATTTCCAAGCTGGACGCCGACATCAACACGGTTACTTCTTCACGCTCGACCTGGGGTGCGACGCAGAACCGGTTTGATTCAGTTATTTCCAATCTGCGTGTTTCCGCGGAGAATTCTGCGGCCGCCCGCGGCCGGATCATGGATGCGGATTACGCACAGGAAACTGCAAGCTTGTCACGCGCCCAGGTGCTGCAGCAAGCCGGCACCGCCATGGTGGCGCAAGCCAACCAGGGACCGCAAAGCGTTTTGGCTCTCTTGCGGTAAAAGCCAAGGGGCCAAGTTGTCGGGATGACGATGTCATCGATAACTTTGATGGGCGACGACGGATCCTGGTCCGCGTCGCCGTTTGGCGTTTCTGGGGTAGTCAGTTTGAATTAAACTGAAAATAGGAGAAACTCATGACAATCTCATCTACAGGTGTTGGCAGTGGTCTTGACGTAAAGAGTATCGTGTCGCAACTGGTTGCCATTGAAAAGCAGCCTTTGGTACAGCTCCAAACCACGGCCTCCAAAATACAAACTCAACTCAGTTTGTATGGCACGGTTAAATCCCAGATTTCCGCCTTGGGAGATGCAGCGGCCTTGTTGTCTGGTGCAAGTGGCTGGAACGCCCAAAAAGCGACCTCTTCCAATAGTGCAGCCGTGAATGTGACCGTTGGCAGCACTGCCTCATCAACTGCTCTGACCGTCAGCGTGCAACAACTGGCTCAAGCCCAGTCAACTACTTCTGCTGGTATTGCAAAAGGGACTGCAGCGGGAGCAACGGGGTCCTTGTCCATTAAATTGGGCACGTGGTCTGGCGCCTCGTTTACTCAGGGTGCCGCTGCCGGGATTGACGTGACGGTCGACGCGACGGATACGGTCAGCACCATTGCCAGCAAAATCAATGCTGCCAATGCAGGCGTTACGGCAACGGTTTTAAGTGATGGTACGAACGAGCGCCTGGTGGTTCGTTCGACAAGTACTGGCGCTGCGGCGGGATTTAACATCGCAGCTACCGGGGGCAACGCTGCACTTTCAACTTTTGCATTCACAGATTCTACAGTCACAACACCCTCGGCCACCGGAATGTTCATGGGGCAGTCTGGCCTGGATGCGCAGTTAAAAATCAATGGTGTAGCGCTTACTTCCGCCACCAACAACATGACGAATGTGACGCCCGGTGTCTCACTTCAATTGTTGCAAACAACCACTGCGTCAGTGGATATTACGGTTGCGAATGACCAGGATGTAGTCCAAAAGAACATTCAAAGCTTTGTAGATGCCTATAACAACCTGAATAAAACGCTGGCCAGCGCAACAGCTTATTCCGCCGCGACCAAAACAGGCGGCCCTTTGCAGGGCGACTCTACAACGTTGGGTCTGCAAAACGCGCTTAGATCGATGTTGGGGTCCAGCAGCACAGGTTCAACTTTCACGCGTCTTTCTGAGATTGGACTTGAGCGCCAAACGGATGGATCGTTAAAGATCAATCAGACCAAACTCACGAGTGCGATGCAGAACCAGGGTAATTTAAAGAATTTGTTTACGACGGATAACAGTGATCCCTTAACAAATGGTTTTGGACTGAAGGTGCGGGATTTCGCGCGTGCGATGGTCGCTTTTGATGGGCAGGTAACGAACAAGTCAGCGGCTTTGCAAAGCTCAATCACCAGAAACACCAAAGACCAGGACCGGGTCACAGAGCGGGCTGCCCGGGTTGAGACTCAACTGCTCAAGCAGTACTCTGCACTTGATTCGCAGATGGCGACATTGACGGGCCTGAACTCGTATGTGACGGCGCAACTTGCCCAATGGAACAAATCTACGTCATAAAAGTTTGATTTCTCTGAGAGTCTGCCGATATATAAAACATAAGGCACACTAGGAGTTAGTCAAAATGTTTACCCCAGTTAGCATGCGATCAGCAAACGCTTATAAAAATGTTGGAATGGAGACTTCTGTTGCGGGAGCTGATCCGCACCAGTTAGTCAGTTTGTTGTTTGACGCATTGCAGCAGTCTCTGATTACTGCAAAGGGTGCGATTTTGAGTGGCGATATTCCAGTCAAGGGGCGATCAATCGGTCGTGCTGTACGCATCCTGGAAGAGGGACTCAAGGCCAGTCTGGATGTTGAGCGCGGAGGCGAATTGGCGGGCAATTTGCGCAGCTTGTATGATTTTTGCATATTCAGAATGACTGAGGCTAATTTGCGAAATGACGCCGCCATTGTTGATGAAGTGATTCGGGTCCTTCAGCCAGTGATGGATGGATGGAGTCAGATCCGGAATCAAGCTGCTGTGCAGTCTTACCACGCTTGAGGAGTAGAAAATGTCACAAATGCTGATTGACTATTACAAAGCCATTGAAGACAGCAGCCTCAAAATGCTCAATGCCGCCAAGGAAGAAAATTGGGAGCAGGTTGTTCGCTTTGAGGGGGCTTGTGCGGTGCTGATCGAGCAATTACGCACCCAGGCGAGTAGTGAAGAGTTGCTGCCTGAGCAGCGCACTGAGAAGACCCGCATCATGCAGCGCATTTTGCAAAATGATGCTCAGATTCGTTACCTGGCTGAGCCGTGGTTGGCCCATTGCGAGCAGGCATTTGACGGACAGTCCCAGTTTTTGCATTAGATTGCTACTTTATTGATAGCTGCTCGTGCAGGAGGGACGGGGGCTAGAGGCTTGTTTCTTATAAATTTCTCTTGAATTTCGAGTTAACTGGGCACTACACCTGCATATTCATGATGTCGGTGTAGGCCTGCACCATGCGGTTGCGCACATGCAGCGTGGCCTGAAAGCCGATTTGCGCTTTCTGAATGGCCACCATGGTTTCTTCCAGGCTGACTTTGGGATTTTCCATTTGCACTTCTTTCTGCAGCCGGGTTGCGTCGTTCTGCGCAGCACTCACCGAACTCAGTGCGCTCTTTAAAGCACCAGAAAATCCGCCTTCTGCACCGCCGCTAACCGGGCTCGACGAGAGCCGGGGGGCCAGGCTGGGGCGTATCGCCGTGGGCATTGTGTTGGGTGTAAGTCGGAGGTCCATATGTCAGTCTTCCCTGGAAAATTAAGGGTTGAGGGATGCTAAACCGAGGGTCGGAAAACATTAATTTGAAGTAAGGGGTAAAAACCGGGCTTATCAAGCTCATGTTTTCGGCGTGGAATCGAATAATCGCAGGCATTGGTGGTGCAAAATCGCGCCCTACCGTACTGGAACCCACAATGCCTTCCGCTCCCGCCATTTCCGTCAACCCATCCCTGTCCCAGCGCTTTGCTGGGTTGGATCAGTCTCAAAGGCTTCGCATCGGCCTGGGGCTGGCTGTGTTCATTGCCATTGGCATTATTGGACTCATGATGGGGCGTCAGGCTGAATGGCGCGTGCTCTATGCCAATCTGGCTGAAAAAGATGGTGGCGCCATCGTGGCCCAGTTGACGACCATGAATATTCCCTATAAACATGCCGATGGCGGCGGTGCTATTTTGGTGCCGGCCGACAAGGTGTACGACACGCGCTTGCGCTTGGCATCCCAAGGGCTGCCCAAAGGCTCGGTTACCGGGTTTGAGGCGATGGATGCCAATCGGTTTGGTATGACGCAGTTTCAGGAGCGTTTGGCATTCCAGCGCGGGCTGGAGGGGGAGTTGACCCGCTCGATTCAGGCCTTGTCATCGGTGCAGAGTGCCCGGGTGCATTTGGCCTTGCCGAATCAAAACGGTTTTTTCCGCGAGCAGCAAAAACCAACGGCCTCCATTGTGGTCGGTTTGAATGCAGGGCGAACGCTGGACCGGGCTCAGTTGGCGGGCATTATTCATCTGGTTTCTTCAAGTGTTCCTGAAATGAACCCGGCAGCCGTGAGTGTGCTGGATGACACCGGTAAGCTTTTATCGGCATCGCCCGAGACCAGTGGCGCGGGCGGTGGCGGTGATGCGCAGCAGCTGCAGTATGTGCAGCAACTGGAGCAGCTCTACAGCCGACGAATTCTGGATATTCTGGAGCCTGTGGTGGGGCGGGGCAATGTCAAAGCCCAGGTTACAGCCGAACTCGATTTCTCTCAGACTGAATCCACCTCCGAGTCGCATAAACCGAATCAGACGCCTGATTCATCCGCGATTCGCAGTCAGCAAACATCGGAGAGCACGAATGGGGCGACTGCCGGGCCTCCGTCTGGGGTGCCGGGTGCCACAACCAATCAGGCCCCCGGACCTAGCTCTGCGCCTATCAATGGCGCAGCTCAAGCCTTGACGCCCACTGGGGCGGCCTCTGGCGTCTCTGGGGCCAGCGGGCCTTCCCGGCGTGAATCCATCATCAATTACGAAGTAGACAAGACGGTGCGGGTTGTTCGTGGCAGTACCGGAGTGGTGAAGCGAATCAGTGCTGCGGTAGTGGTCAATCACCAGTCAAGCACTGACGCTAAAGGTAAAACCGTTACGATGCCGTTGCCCGACGCGCAAGTCGAAAAAATGACGGCTTTGGTGCGTGAGACAATTGGCTTTAATACAGACCGCGGTGATTCTGTCAATCTCATGAATGCACCTTTTGCCCAGGAAAAGGTGGCATTAACCGATGTGCCTTTCTGGCGGCAGTCTGAGGTTCAGGATCTGGCGCGCAGTTTGGCTTGGCCTGTGGGGACGTTGTTGTTTGGCGCGTTGGTCCTCTTGGGTTTCATCAGACCTGCTTTGAAGGTGTTGGCTCAAGCGCCGCAAAAAATTGGGGTGGCATCTCATCAGTTGAATGCGATTGAGTCAGATGAACCGGAGCGGCCGCTGTTGGCGGCGCCCACTACTCACAGTCTGCCTGTCGGTCCTACCGCGGGTGAGTTGGCCATAGAGGATGCTCGTAAGTTGACGCGAGACAATCCGGCGGCGGTTGCTAATATTGTCAAAGGCTGGATAAATGGTGAGGCACCGAGCTGATTGATTCAGTGAGGGTAACAAAATGGCTCAAATGGACGGTCTTCAAGACGCTGCAATTCTGATGATGACCCTCGGTGAGGCGGAAGCATCAGAGGTGTTTAAACATCTGTCGCCCAAAGAAGTTCAAAAACTGGGTGAGGCCATTGCCAAGACCAAAGCCATTACGCGTGAGCGTGTGGAGGAGGTTGTCGAGCGGTTTACTGGTATTGCCGCCGCCCATAGCCTGTTGGTGTCGGATTCTGGTGACTATGTCCGTTCAGTGCTCAAGCGGGCGCTGGGCGACGATAAAGCGGCATTGCTGATTGATCGCATTTTGCAAGGTGGGGATGTCTCTGGCATCGAGAGCCTGAAATGGATGGAGCCCTCGTCGGTGGCTGAGCTTTTGCGCAATGAGCATCCGCAAATTGTGGCGGCGATTCTGGTTCACCTGGACTTCGATCAGGCAACGGATGTCATGAAGTTTTTTGCCGAACGACAACGCAATGAAGTAATGTTGCGCGTGGCGACCATGGAGGGTATTCAGCCCACGGCCTTGAAAGATCTGAATGAGGTTTTGTTCAAGGTGCTTGCTGGCGGAGACAAGGTACGCAAGTCTTCGTTAGGCGGTATCAAGGCTGCAGCCGAGATGATCAATTTGATGGGCTCCGCCATTGAGGGCACAGTGATTGAATCTATTCGGAACCACGACCCGGATCTGGCTCAGAAAATCATGGATAAGATGTTTGTCTTTGATGACGTCATGAAACTGGACGACAAAGCGATCCAGATGGTGCTTAAGGAAGTGGCGTCGGATGCCTTGATTGTGGCGCTCAAGGGTGCCCAGCCAGAACTCAAGGAGAAGTTTCTGGCCAACATGTCTTCGCGTGCGGCCGAAGCACTACGCGAAGATCTGGAGTCGCGTGGGCCGATGCGCCTGTCAGAGGTGGAAGCGCAGCAGAAGGAAATTTTGAAGACGGTGCGCCGCTTGGCAGACGAGGGAACCATCGTGATTGGTGGTGGTGCTGACGATGCAATGGTTTAACTATGCGTAACTACAGCCGTTTTATTCCCGATGAAGAGATTGGCGCTGTTGAACAGTGGTCTTTTGGTGCGGTTGACACTGCCGCCGTGTTATTGGCCGCGCAAGTGCGGGAGCGCGAGGAAGCAACTGACCAAGTCAAGAGTGACGCGCTTAAACAAGAGGGATATGGAGAAGGTTATGCCGAAGGGTTTATTCAGGGGCAGGCCCAAACCCGGGTAGAGGCACAGCAACAGGTGGCGGAATTTATTGCCCATCAGGGGCAGGAAGCCGCGCAAAACTTCACCCAACTTTTTGCATCGGTCCAGGCGCAGCAGGCGGACGCCGAGCAAGTCATGGCCCGTGGTGTATTGGAGCTGGCGTGTGAACTGGCGCGACAAGTGTTACGTCATGAGTTGTCGGTTAATCCGGGGGTTTTACAGCCCGTTGTCCGGGAGGCTCTGGGTTTGCTGGTAGAATAAAAGTGCGGTGGTTCGATTGAATCCGCAAGACCTGGAGGTGCTCGAAAATGAAGTGCGGGGCGATTTTCCAAGCTTGTCTTTGACCTTGCTTGCTGATGCGACCGTCACCCGTGGAGGCTGTCTTATCGAGTCAGCGGGAACCGTGGTGGATGGAACGGTCGAGAAAAGGTGGATGCGGGCGATCGCCAGTCTGGGCCTGAATTCCCCTTGGGAGGTGCCAGTTGCTGAACAGTGAGCGTTCATCCAAGTGGCAGCTTTTTATGGATGATGCCCATAAACGTGTCAACACGGGCTGTACGTTGGAAATGCGCGGAACATTGACGCGCTTGACCGGCCTGGTGCTGGAGGCATCGGGCATTCGCGTGCCGGTTGGTTCGCAATGCCTGGTGTCGATGAAATCGCAGACGCCCGTGTTAGCCGAGGTGGTCGGGTTCTCCAATGAGCGTGCTTTTTTGATGCCGGCAGGTGATGTTCATGGCTTGTCTAGCGGTGCCAGTGTGGTGCCGGCGGCGGCCTATGTGGCCGTGCCGCGTTTGGGAGAGCGCAGGCACTCTGATCGTGTTTCTGGGTATGGCATGTTGCGCTTGCCTTTGGGGGATGGCCTTTTGGGTCGCGTGGTCGATGCGCAAGGTGCGCCAATGGACCGCATGGGCCCGATTGGCAATGTGAATGCCTTGCCATTGGATCGAAAGCAGATTAATGCGATGGACCGGGCTCCGGTGCGTGAAACGCTGGATACCGGGGTTCGCGCCATCAATGCACTTTTGACCATAGGTCGAGGCCAGCGGATCGGTTTGTTTGCTGGCTCGGGGGTAGGCAAGAGCGTTTTGCTGGGCATGATGGCCCGCTATACGAAGGCCGATGTGATTGTGGTCGGGTTGATCGGTGAGCGGGGCCGCGAAGTTAAAGAGTTTATTGAAGATATTTTGGGTGAAGACGGGCGTGCCCGGTCAGTCGTCGTTGCTGCACCGGCAGATGCGCCTCCGTTGCTGCGCATGCAAGGCGCATCCTACGCAACGGCTATCGCAGAGAGTTTTCGGGATAAAGGCAAGCATGTGTTGTTGCTGATGGATTCGCTTACGCGCTATGCCATGGCGCAACGTGAAATTGCCTTGGCCATTGGCGAGCCGCCGGCAACCAAAGGATATCCGCCTTCATGCTTTGCCAAATTGCCGCAACTGGTGGAACGCAGTGGCAATGGTTTGCACGGCGTAGGGTCGATCACTGCTTTTTATACGGTGTTATCGGAGGGCGATGACCAGCAAGACCCGATTGCCGATGCTGCTAGAGCCATTCTGGATGGACATATTGTGTTGTCGCGCTCTCTGGCAGAGGCAGGGCATTTTCCGGCAATCGATATTGAGCAGTCGGCATCCCGGGTGATGCATAACGTGGTCTCAAGAGAGCATTCCGAGATGGCCCGGCGTTTTCGAGCTATCAGTTCCCGTTATGAAAAGGGGCGCGATCTTGTGCAGATTGGGGCTTATGTGGGCGGGTCTGATCCTGCGCTTGATGAAGCCATTAAATTGCACGACGGCATGGCCCAGTTTCTGCAGCAAGACATGTTTGAATCTGCGGCTTTGGATACGAGTGTGAATGAGATGATGGCGACGATTGATCGCACAAGGGCATTTTCATGAGTGCCTTGAAAAGTTTCTTGCTTGCCATTGATATGGCTACTCGCAAGCGCGACCAGGCCAATCAAGGTTTGATGCATGCCCAGCAAGCTCATTTGTTTGCGCAAGATCAGATGATGCAGTTAGAAACTTACGCCGCCGAGACGGAGTCGAAGTGGACAGCCGCGGCACAAATCAGTACCTCGCCCGAGATGATGCGTCATCACTACCAGTTCATGGGGCGTTTGCACCATGCCATCGGATTGCAAAAAGGGGCTCTTGAAAATGAGATCCGAAAAGTGGATGCCGCTAAGCGGCTTGTTCTGGAAGCAGAGTTCCGGTTGGTCAGTTTGACGCAGGTTTTGAGAAAAAAGCAGGCCGATCTGAATCTTCTGCAATCGCGGCGTGAGCAAAAACAGATGGATGAGTTTGCGTCCTTGCGCAGCCGCCAGTCAACGGGCGAGTATTCAGTGGAGAACGAACATGAGCATTGAACGAAGTAGCGCACCTGCCCAGCCCAAGACGGTGGCGGGAGCTGAAAAACAAAATGGCAAGGGCAAAGTCAAATCAGGTGAGGAGGCTGATGCAACAGCCGGGGGCGGATTTTTTGCGATTCTGACTTCGCTTGACGCTCCGGTTGAGTCAAGCGGAGAGGCCGATGCATCAGTAGGAGCCGACGATAAAACTCAAATAGCCGTACTGCCTGTTGTTGATCCTGTCATTTCATTGACTCCGAGCTTTCCGACAGATTTGGCCATGATGCTGGAACAAGCTGGCAAGGTTGCTGGAGGTAAGTTGAGCGTTGCTAACGGGACCGATAAACCGGAGAAGTTGGCGATTGCTTCATCCTTGTTGGGGATAGAAAAGTCAGGTAATTTCAAGCAAAACGTCGATGGTGCATTGGATCAGGTGGCGCAAGCCTCCCCAGGACTGCCCCACAAAGCTAAAAATGGAGACCCTCTGTCGGGGGCCGCGGCTGAGTCAAGAGCGGTCAAGTTTTCGACGTTAATGGATGTTTCTACCAAGGAGCCGAACCTTTCCGGGGCTCTGGTGAGCAGCGGTATGGGTGACAGTTTGGTACGTCAAGTAGAAAAGACGGCGGGCAAGTCTTCGGCGTTATCGCCTGGCTATGGAATCGATGGCGCCTGGGGACAGAATACATCTTCGGCGGGGAGTCATACGGATGTGCCATCAGTGGCAGTTGACCCGTCAATGCTGTCGCCTGAGGCTGCGGTAGCCGTAGCAGATACGGTCAATTATTGGGTGACTCAAGGGGTTCAAAATGCGCAGTTAAAGCTTGATGGCTTTGGTAGTGACCCTGTTGAAGTAAGTATCTCGCTCAAGGGAGATGAGGCTCATATTGACTTTCGGACCGATCAACCTGAAGTCCGGCAGATACTCGAAAGCGCGCAGGAACATTTAAAAGACCTTCTTTCCAATGAGGGTTTAGTGCTGTCAGGCGTCTCTGTCAGTGCTTCTGGCCAAGAGGGGGCGGGAGCTCAGGAGCAACAACGCAGTCGTCCTAGCATGCGTCAAACGACTATTGTTACGCCGGAGGCGGTGCCCGCAGTGACTCGTCAACGAGCCAATCCTGCCGTGGGAAAGGCTTTGGATCTTTTTGTATAAAGACCGCAGGAAGCATTGGTATGAAAGCTATGTTTTTGTATAGCTAATCTGACCGTCATTGGTTCCAATATGCTAAATAATAAAGTTCAATGCAATGTGTATAAGGAAATATAGTGGCAACCAAACCTGAAGCTCCAGAAGTGGCTAAAGCCCCTGTCAAGAGCAAGAAAATGCTTTTGATCATTATTGGCGCGGTTCTTGTCTTGGTCTTGGGCGGCGCAGGCGCATTCTTTTATATTAGTAAGCAGCGCGCAGCCGCAGAGGGAGAGGAAGATTCCCCGGTAAAAGCAGCACATGTCGATCCCAAAAAGATGCCAGCCTACTTACCTTTAGACAATATGGTGGTTAACTTGGCAGATCCTGGGGGAGAAAAGGTTGCCCAGATTGGCATTACCTTGGAAGTCCAGGACCCCCATGCATCGGATTCGGTGAAGGCTTATTTGCCAACGATCCGCAGTAGTATTTTGATGCTGATTGCCCAGCGCACCGCTGAAGAGTTGCTCACTCCAGAGGGAAAGGAAAAACTGGCCAAAGACATTCTTCATCAGGCATCACTCCCTTTTGGGGGAGGAGAAGAGCACGAAGATGAGGCGACTTCTGCGAAAAAGAAAAAATCTGCCAAAAAGGTTGCGCCGGTTGAATATCCCGTAGTCGCTGTACTGTTTTCAAGTTTTATCGTTCAGTGACGGTTTTGCAGTTCTTTTTTCATGAGTGAATCCTTTCTATCCCAAGAAGAAGTTGATGCCCTGCTTGAGGGCGTGACTGGTGAAAGCCAGAAGCTTGCTGAGGAAGTGCATGAGAGTGGAGATGTTCGTGCCTACAACATCTCAAGCCAGGAGCGGATTGTTCGTGGGCGCATGCCGACGATGGAAATCGTTAATGAACGCTTTGCTCGAAACCTCAGGGTTGGACTTTTTAATTTCATTCGAAGAAGTCCTGAAATTTCGGTGGGACCGGTAACCGTTCAACGCTACAGTGCATTTTTACGTGAATTGGCGGTCCCAACCAATTTCAATATTGTTGCTATTCGCCCCTTGCGCGGAAGTGGCTTGATTGTTTGCGAGCCGGCACTTGTTTTTGGTGTTATAGATACGCTCTACGGAGGCATTGGAAAATTTCAGTCCCGGATCGAAGGGCGCGATTTTTCGGCAACGGAGCAGCGTGTCATTAATCGGTTGGTGGAGGTGATTACGAGCGAATACAAGAAGGCATGGATGGGGATCTATCCGCTTGAACTTGATTACCAACGCTCGGAAATGCAGCCGCAGTTTGCCAATATTGCGACCCCCAGTGAAATTGTGATTTCGACTTCTTTCCAGCTTGAAATTGGGGAGATTACAGGTGCGATCCATTTCTGCATGCCTTATGCAACGCTGGAGCCGATACGTGATGTGTTGTATTCCTCGACGCAGGGTGACTCGATTGAGGTGGATCGGCGGTGGGTAAATGTGCTGACTCAGGAAATTCAGGCAGCAGAGATTACTTTGGTCGCAGAATTAGCGCGTGCGGACGCGACAATCGAGCAATTGCTGGCGATGAAGGCCGGTGATTTTATTGAGCTTGATCGTCAGCCACATATTCAGGTGACGGTAGACGGTGTGCCGGTATTTGAATGCCAGTACGGGACTCACAACGCAAAATATGCGATTCGAATTGATAAAAGTTTGAGGGGGTAATCCCCTCTGCTAGAAGGACTAATGATATGGCAGTTGATGAAAAACCAGCAGAAGATGACGGTATGGCCGATTGGGCGGAGGCACTTCTGGAGCAGAAAAGTTCGGATAGTACCAGTGGAGTAGACGCGGGCGGTGTTTTGTCGGGTGATTCTTCTCATGCCTTCACCCCGAGTGATGCCAAGATTGACGATATCAGTCGAGTGCTCGATATACCGGTTCAGCTGTCGGTTGAGCTGGGTCGGACGAAGGTACCCATCAGGCATATTCTTCAGTTAGGACAGGGCTCTGTTGTCGAACTGGATGCATTGGCCGGGGAGCCAATGGATGTGTTGGTGAACGGTTATTTGATTGCGCAGGGTGAGGTTGTGGTTGTGAACGATAAATTCGGTATTCGTTTAACCGATGTTGTAACGCCATCTGAACGATTGCGTCGTGTCAGCAAGGGATGATGTTGCCGATGACGCAGACACTGATTACTGTCGGATTTTTTGTTCTTTTGTTGGCGCTGGTGCCTGTAGGACTTAAATGGGTGCAGCGTCGGGTTGCTGGTGGAAGTACTGCTATCGGACCTACATCTCGAGTCATTTCTGCCGTTGCCGTTGGGCCCCATCAACGCGTTGTCACTGTTGAGGTGGGGCCTGAAGGCTCCCGCACTTGGCTGACGCTGGGCGTCACCGCTCAAACCATCACCTGTTTGCATAGTGCTGTAGTGGGCGGGATATCGGAAATGCCCGCACAACAGTCGATGCCAAGCCAGCCCGTTATATCCTGATGCAGGAGTTTGATGTGAGCGATTCATACGCGCGCCCGATACCACATAAAGAACTGCTTCGCAAAGTCGCTGCAGGACTGCTTATGCTGATGGGGCAATCAGCCGTGCTTGCTCAAACTGCGGGGCAGTTGCCCCTGTTGGTCGGTACAGGAGGATCTGGGGTAAGTTTTTCAGTACCTATTCAGACCTTATTGTTTTTTACGGCATTGTCATTCCTCCCCGCAGTGCTCCTGATGATGACTGGGTTCACGCGCATTGTGATCGTGCTTTCACTGTTGCGTCAGGCTTTGGGAACACAGTCAGCCCCGCCCAATCAAGTTGTTGTAGGGCTTTCGCTTTTTCTGACATTTTTTGTCATGGGGCCGACTCTCGATAAGGTCTACAACGATGCATACCTTCCCTATACAAAAAATACGATTTCTTTTGAGCAGGCATTGGCTAATGGCGAAGACCCTTTGCGCCAATTTATGAGCAAACAAACGAGGCAGTCAGACCTTGCCCTTTTTGCCAAGCTTGCCAAACTGGAGCCAGGGATAAATGCTCAAAATGCGCCCATCCGCATTCTTGTACCCGCTTTTGTGACCAGTGAACTCAAGTCGGCGTTTCAAATTGGATTCATGATTTTTATCCCTTTTCTCGTGATCGATATTGTGGTGGCGAGCGTCTTGATGTCTTTGGGCATGATGATGTTGTCTCCCGTGCTGGTGGCTTTGCCATTCAAGCTGATGCTATTTGTGCTCGCTGATGGTTGGAATTTGCTCATCGGATCATTGGCCGCCAGTTTTGTAACCTGAGGACTGCCAATGAACGCACAAATGGTTTTGACGATGGGCCAAGAAGCCTTGCTGATGCTATTGATGGTGTCTTCCCCTGTATTGGGCGTGGTGTTAGTGGTGGGTCTAGTGGTCAGCCTTTTTCAAGCCGTAACACAGATTAATGAGGCAACGCTGGCATTTGTTCCCAAATTAATTTCTGCCATCGCTGTATTCGCAATTGCAGGGCCATGGATGCTGAACATGCTTGTTGAGTACATCCGTCGAACTATTGAGGCGATTCCCTCCGTCGTGATTTGAGCTGGATGAAAATGCCGTGATTTCATTGACCGAAGCACAGTTGGTGGCATGGCTCTCGCCCATACTGTGGCCCTTTTTGCGAGTTCTGGCAGTTTTCACAACTGCTCCTATTTTTTCTTCGAAGGCTTTTCCTGTGCGTGCCAGAATCGCGCTGGCATTTTTTATTGCGTTTGCAGCTCAAGCCAGTTTGCAAGGTCAACCAGTTATCAGTATCACAGGGCCTGATGCGATCGGAGCAGTCATCCAGCAAGTTGGCATTGGAATGGCGATTGGTTTCACTGTACGTCTTGTATTTGCTGCAGTCGAACTGGGGGGGGAGGTTGTAGGTTTTCAGATGGGGCTTAACTTTGCTGCTTTTTTTGATCCTTCGCTTAACACTCAATCCAGCGCTGTCGCCCGGTTTTTTGGGCACATGACCACTTTTTTATTTGTGGTTGTGAATGGACATTTGATGGTGATGATGGCCGTGATCAAAAGTTTTGAGGCCTTTCCTGTTGATCAAAATTTCCTGGAAGCTTTAAAAAAAATGAGGCTGTACGATCTTGGGTCAGACTTGTTTGCGAGCGGGTTGTGGATCGCTCTGCCAATGGTTGGTATGCTGATGTTTGCCAATCTTGCGTTGGGGATCGTTTCTCGAGTGGCGCCGCAAATGAATATTTACTCCATTGGTTTTCCCATCACGCTGGCTGTGGGACTCATCGGTATTACGGCAACCTTGCCGATGTTGGATCAACCATTTATGGCACTCATGGAGCGGGCCATTGATATTTTTTCGCCGAAGTAAGCTCTTTAGCGTTAAGTCAAAGTTTCGTTGTACACCTGACTTCCTGATCTGACTTCATACCAGTTCGTTGCGAATAGCGTACACAGTTAGTTCGGCATTATTGGTGAGTTTTAACTTTTCCAGAACCCGCGAGCGGTACACGCTCACAGTTTTTGGGCTTAGCATGAGTTCTTCTGCAATGTCAGACAAACGCTTTCCAGAGGCTATTTTTAGTAAAGTCTGGAGTTCACGTTCAGATAGAGATGCATGTAAGGTCTGATTCTCAGGTGTACTCAAGCTTTCAACCAACATGTGGGCAACCTCTGCTGTTACGTATTTCCGTCCTTGTGCGACGGTCCGCACGGCTGTGATCAAGTCGGCGGGGTCGCCTGCCTTGTTCAAATAGCCTTGTGCGCCTGCGCGAAGACAGCGAATGGCGTATTGGTCTTCTGGAAACATGGAAACGATCAAAACTTTAATCGGTGAATCGACTTCTCTTAAGCTCGATAGCACTTCCAGTCCACCTCGTCCAGGCATATTCAGGTCGAGGACAAGGACATCACATGCCGAAGTTCGCATCGCTTCACGAACTTCTGCGTAGCTTCCAGCTTCTGCCGTGACTTGAATGTCCACAGCCTCAGAAAGTGTCTCACGGATGCCACGACGAATCATGGCGTGATCGTCGCAAAGAATAACGCGAATCATCTCAATCAACTCCTTGTTTTGTTTCTGAATGAGGCAGCAATAGTGGGACTGAAAGAATGATGGAGGTTCCCTTGTCGGAATTGGTACTGATATCTATCCATCCACCAACTGTTTTCGCGCGTTCATGAAGTCCTCTGAGACCAAATGATTTTGGTTTGCTGAGTTCTGTTGGTGTGATGCCTTTGCCGTTGTCTTTGACTTCGAGTGTGAGCACATTCTCTGCGTCCGAAAAATCGATGGTGACTTGGCTGCATTCTGCGTACTTGCTAATATTTGTTAAAGCCTCTTGAGCGGTTCGGTAGGCAACCAGTTGCACCGCTTTGGATAAGGTGCCTTTTTCGGGGGGGGCATGCACCGTTGTTTCGATGCCGGTTCGCTTCGCAAATCCTCCGGCCAGCCATTGAACGGCTGCTACCAAACCTTGATCCAGAATGGCCGGACGCAGATTCATCATGATGCGTTGGGTAGCACCCAATGCATGTTGCAGCATTTCTGTTGCTGCAGTGACATGTCCTAATGTCACTGAGTCACTAGTGTGTCGGCCAATCCAGGAAAGATCAAATCTCACTGCAGCCAGCGCGCCGCCAATGTCGTCATGGATTTCGCGTGCTATCGCAGCACGCTCCTGCTCCATGGTCATCTGCAAATGCTCGGCAAAATCCGCTAGTCTTCGCTCTGATAAGGCAAGCTCCATATCAGCCTTTTCTTTTGCTTGCCGAATGTCGTGAACCTCCATGGCGCGACGAATAATTAGCGCTAATTTGCTTAAATCATCTTTGGCTAAGTAGTCGCTCATTCCCATTTTTATGGCCGAAACAGCGGCTGGCTCCCCGATGGCTCCAGATAGCAATATAAAAGGGGGTGGGTGTGCCTGTTCTTTCAAGATGAGCCAGGCATCAATGGCCGTAAAGCCTGGTAGTCGATAATCTGCCAAGATGACATCAAAGTTGAATGACTGAATCCGAAGCCCAAACTCCTCCAGCGTTTCTACTCGTTCCAGAACACAGTGTTCTCCCGCTTTGAATAAAGCAAGACGCACAAGTTCATGGTCAACGGTGGAGTCCTCCAAATGCAAAATCTGCAATGGATTGATTGGAGCGTTTTCTTGTAGCATGATGAATGCGAGCATAGTCCACGAGAGGTGCTGTTCGGGCTAAAAGCTTGAAGCCGGAGGCAAGGATGGCTGTTATTTTGTTTGGATTGCGTTGGAATTTCAAAAATAGATTTGAAATCCTGCTAACCTTGCACAGCGTAAAGTTCTAGTGCCGCCAAAAACTCGTGGGTAACGCGCGATACTCGGTGAAGAAATTGGATAAAGAATGCAACCGAATCAGACAACATCTTCAGTTCCCGCTGTACAGCTTCCTGTTATGTTGGTGGCGGAAGTGCAGGATTCCCTTCTTGTGGTTGTGCACGATTTGAACCGTCTTGATGGGCTTCTGGCTCATACAATGACGAATTTGATGGATCGGTTCACCACTGCCAGTGAAAACTTGGCGGACCCGCTCTTGGTTGCATCGAAAGAGCTGGATGAAGTTCGTAGCGCTCTGCGGGCTGCCGTAACTGAATTACAGTTTCAGGATATGGCGTCGCAACTGATCATTCACACGTCCAAAATATTAAAGGGTTGTGCTTATCGTTTGGCGTCTGAGTCAATGGGTCTTGAAGACGGTGAGGCTGTGCCGTTTGTTGAGGACGTACCAGAGCGCCCAAATCCGGTAACACAGGATGAAATGTACGCTGGTTCAATAGAACTTTTTTGAACGTATCCTCTTAACTTACAACTGAAATAGTCGGAGCTTCTCATGCCTTTAATACTCGCTGTTGACGACTCGCCGTCCATGCGCAAGATGGTGTC
>JAZKHK010000094.1:0-3379 GCA_040385425.1 Pseudomonadota bacterium
GCGTGCCCAGCGGCGTGAGCTACATGCTGGAAGACCGCAAGATGATGATGCGGCTGTTTCCGGCGCTGTTCAACGCGCACCGTGTCGCGCCCATTGCGCATTACCCCGATTTGCTGCTGGAAACCCTGCGCGCCAGCAGCCCCGCCACCACGGCCGAGCCGACGGTGGTGGTGCTGACGCCCGGCATGCACAACAGCGCCTACTTTGAACATGCGTTTTTGGCGCAGCAAATGGGCGTGGAACTGGTCGAAGGACAAGACCTGTTCGTCAAGGACAACTTTGTCTACATGCGCACCACGCGCGGCCCCAAACGCGTGGACGTGATTTACCGCCGGGTGGACGACGACTTTCTGGACCCCAAGGCGTTTCGCCCGACCTCCACCCTGGGTTGCGCCGGTCTGCTGGATGTTTACCGCGCCGGCCATGTGAGCATTTGCAATGCCGTGGGCACGGGCGTGGCCGACGACAAGTCGATCTACCCTTATGTGCCGAAGATGATCGAGTTCTACCTCGGTGAAAAACCCATCCTCAACAACGTGCCCACTTACATGTGCCGCAACAAGGATGACCTGGCCTACACGCTGGCCAACCTGAAGGATCTGGTGGTGAAAGAAGTGCATGGCGCCGGCGGCTACGGCATGCTGGTCGGTCCAGCCTCGACCAAGGCAGAAATTGAAGACTTCCGCAAAGCCGTGCTGGCCAACCCCAGCGGTTACATTGCGCAGCCCACGCTCAGCTTGTCGAGTTGCCCGACGTTTGTGGAAAGCGGCATTGCGCCGCGCCACATCGACCTGCGCCCTTACGTGCTCAGCGGCAAAACGGTGCAGATGGTGCCGGGTGGCCTGACGCGCGTGGCGCTAAAAGAAGGCTCGCTCGTTGTCAATTCGTCGCAGGGCGGCGGCACCAAAGACACCTGGATTCTGGAAGACGACAAGCTGCCTGCTGCGCCTTCGTCATCGCAGTCTCAAAAACAGTCATCCTGAGGATAAGGAGTTCAACCATGCTGTCACGCACCGCCGATCATCTCTTCTGGATGTCCCGCTACACCGAGCGGGCCGAAAACACCGCCCGCATGCTGGATGTGAATTACCAGACCTCCTTGCTGCCGCAATCCGACGCCGTGGCGCTGGTGGGCTGGCAGGGTTTGCTGAGCATCAGCGAACTCTTGCCGACCTACAAAGAAAAGCACGGCGACATCAATGTCCGTGATGTCATGGACTTCATGGTGAAGGACGAGAGCAATCCGTCTTCCATCGTGTCCTGCCTGGGCGCCGCCCGCGAGAATGCGCGCGCCGTGCGTGGCACGCTCACCACCGAGGTGTGGGAGACCCAGAACACCACCTGGCTCGAAGTCAAACGCATGATCAAGTCCGGTGAGTTCGAGCGCGACCCCGGCCAGTTTTTTGAATGGGTCAAGTTCCGCTCGCATCTGTCACGCGGTGTCACCGTGGGCACCATGCTGATGGACGAAGCCTTGTATTTCATGCGCCTGGGCACCTTCCTGGAGCGCGCCGACAACACGGCACGCCTGGTTGATGTGAAGTTTCATGCGGTGCAGGGTGACTTCATTGGCGCGGCCAATGAGAAGGACCAGGAGTACGACTTCTACCATTGGAGTGCGATTTTGCGCAGCGTGTCGGGCTTTGAGGTGTACCGCAAGGTGTACCGTGACGTGATCAAGCCCGAGCGCGTGGCGGAGTTGCTGATTTTGCGCCCCGACATGCCGCGCTCGCTGCATGCCAGTCTGAATGAAGTGGTCAACAACCTGGCCATGGTGGCCAATGACCAATCCGGTGAAACCCATCGCCGGGCGGGCAAACTGTGCGCCGAACTCAAATACGGGCGCATCGATGAAATACTGGCCACGGGTTTGCATGCCTACCTGACCCAGTTTCTGGACCGGGTGAATGATCTGGGTATCCATATCAGCCGGGATTTTTTGATTCCTTCTGCCGCTTGAAACGTTTCGAAAAGAAGTTTTGTCTGGATAATCGCCCGTTGGAGGCGAGAGCATGAAAGTAGCAGAAATCAATCGGGAACTGGACCTGGCGCGGGACGCCGGGCCCTTGCGGGACATCATCATTCCGCCTTGCCCGGAGTTGCTGGTTGAGTTGCAGTGCGAGGTCAACCAGGGCGACCCTGACCCCGCTGTGATTGCACGCATTGCCGGCAGCGATGTGGCCATGGCGGCTGCGTTGCTTCGCATTGCCAACAGTTCCTTGTACGCCCGCAGCCGGCCGGTGCGCACGGTGGCCGAGTCCGTGTCCATGCTGGGCGTCAAACCCACCATTGCCGTGCTCACCGGGTTTCTGACGCGCAACGCCATCCGGGTCAATTCGCCATTGCTGGAACATTTTTGGGAATCTTCCACGCGGCGTTCACTGGCCCAGACCTGCGGCCTGTTTTGCCACGTTGGCATTCCGGTCATGTTGCAAGGTCTCAAGGGTTATTCCGGCACGCTGGCCGAGGCGATGGCGCGCCAGGACCGCACCTTCACGCAGACCGAAAACGCAGTGCACCGCACCGACCATGCGGTGGTGGGGGCGCTGGTGGCCAAAACCTGGCGCTTGCCTCCTGTCATTGCCATCGCCGTGCGGTTGCACCACGACTTTGCTGCCTTGCGGGACCATGCGATTCCGGTGGATGTGCGCAACCTGATCGCCATCGCATCCATTGCCGAGCATCTGGTGGCTGTTCACGAAGGCGTGAAAGAGCAAAAAGAATGGGAACGCCACGGCGAGGAAAGCCTGGCCTATGTGCAAGTCAACGCCGCCGAAGTCGATACCTGGGTCGATGCCCTGCATCCTGTTTTTGAGGGCGTGCTGGTGGTCTGATTGCGTTACGTTTTGATACAGATGATTGAAAGCCTGACGTAAGTCAAGGAGAACCCTTCAGACCTGTGGAAAATCCGGCTTTGCAGCAATAAAAAAAAGATGCGCGCAATTTATGGTGAGGCCCGTCCGCGGGATATTTGATGCAGAACAACCAGCCAGTCACACAAAACGAATACATCCTGCGCGACACCCAGTCGCCCATTTCACGCACGGACACCTTGGGCAACATCACTTTTGTCAATGCTGATTTTGTCGAAGCGAGCGGTTATTCCGAAGAAGAACTCATGGGTCAGCCGCACAACCTGGTGCGCCATCCCGACATGCCGGTCGAGGCCTACGCCGATCTCTGGAAGTACCTGCTGAGCGGCCACTCCTGGACCGGCATGGTGAAAAACAGGCGCAAGAACGGTGACTATTACTGGGTGCTGGCCAATGCCTCGCCCATGTGGGAAAACGGCACGGTCGTCGGTTATGCCTCAGTGCGCATGAAAGCGCCGCGGGAGGCCATTGCCCCCACGGATGCCATCTACCGCCGTTTTCGCGAG
>JAZKHK010000095.1:0-12595 GCA_040385425.1 Pseudomonadota bacterium
ACGACAACTGCAACAGCCTGCACACCAACGCCTTCGACGAAGCCATCACCACGCCGACCGAAGACTCGGTGCGCCGCGCGATGGCGATCCAGCTCATCATCAACCGCGAATGGGGCTTGGCCAAGAACGAGAACCCGTCACAGGGCGCCTTCATCATCGAAGAACTGACCGAGTTGCTGGAAGAAGCCGTGTTGCTGGAGTTCGAGCGCATCGCCGAGCGCGGCGGCGTGCTGGGCGCCATGGAAACTGGTTACCAGCGCGGCAAGATTCAAGATGAGTCCATGCACTACGAGATGCTCAAGCACACCGGTGAGCTGCCCATCATCGGCGTCAACACTTTCCGCAATCCGCATGGCGACGCGGTGCATGACACGCTGGAACTGGCGCGCTCCACCGACGAAGAAAAGCAAAGCCAGCTCAAACGCCTGGCTGATTTCCATGCCTTGCACGCGAACGAGTCGCCTGCGATGCTGAAACGCCTGCAGCAAGCGGTGATTGAAAACAAGAACGTCTTCAACGTGTTGATGGATGCCGTGCGCGTGTGCTCACTGGGTCAGATTACCAGCGCCCTCTTTGAGGTGGGCGGGCAGTACCGCCGCAACATGTAAGAGTAGTTGAAGTATTCGGCGGTAGTCTCTGACCGCCAAGGTGCCTGGCCACCTTTTTGCAGCGCTTGCCGGGGGTTGCACGCCAGATTTTCTAATTTTTATAAAGGAAGAAACATGAGTTCTGAAATGTATGCGCGGATTCGAGAGAATCCAAAATTCAAGGAGCTGGTTAGCAAGCGTGAACGCTTGGCCTGGACCCTCACCGGCATTGTTCTGGTGCTTTTCTTCGGCCTCTTTCTGACGGTGGCCTTTAATCCCTCCGCCCTGACGATCAAGTTGGGCGACGGTTATGTCACCACGGGCCTGCTGATTGGACTTCTCCAGTTCGTATTTTTCTGGGTTCTGACAGCGGTGTATGTTCGTCGCGCTAATTCGGAATTCGATGCGCTGACCGAAACGCTGTTGCGCGAGTCCTCGAAGGGAAAAAAATAATGCAAAAAAACTTGACGAAACTCATCTCCGGCTTGACGGCCTTTGGCCTCACCGGCGCTGCGATGGCGGGTCCCGCCATGGAAGCCACCCAGAAACAGCCGCTCAATGTCACAGCCATTGTGATGTTTGCCATTTTTGTGGGCATGACGCTGGCCATCACTTACTGGGCCGCCAGCCGCACCAAATCTGCCTCTGATTTCTACACGGCAGGCGGCGGCATCACCGGCTTTCAGAATGGCCTGGCCATGGCAGGCGACTACATGTCGGCGGCCACGCTGCTCGGTCTGACGGCCATGGTGTACAGCAACGGCTACGACGCCTACCTGTACATGATTGCCTTCTTTGTCGGCTGGCCCATCATCCTGTTTTTGATGGCGGAGCGCCTGCGCAACCTGGGCAAATTCACCTTTGCCGACATCACCTCCTACCGTCTTGACCAAGGCAAAGTGCGAACCATGGCTGCCATTGGTTCCCTGACCGTAGTTTGCTTCTATCTCATCGTTCAGATGGTGGGCGCGGGTCAGTTGATCAAGCTGTTGTTTGGCCTGGACTACCACATTGCCGTGATCGTGGTCGGTATCCTGATGGTCGTGTACGTGACCTTCGGTGGCATGGTCGCCACCACCTGGGTGCAGATCATCAAAGCCGTCCTGTTGCTGTCGGGTGGTACGGTTGTCATGTTGCTGGCCTTTTCTGAATTTGGTTTCAGCTTCAACAAGCTGGCCGAAAAGACGATTGAACTGCACAAGCTGAAAGACCAGCTGTTTGCCCCCGGCAAGCTGTTGGCCGACCCGGTCAACGCCATTTCGCTGGCCATGGGTCTGATGTTCGGTCTGGCCGGTTTGCCGCACATCCTGATGCGCTTCTTTACCGTCAACAATGCCAAGGAAGCACGTAAATCGGTTCTGTACGCGGCTGGTTTCGTTGGTTTCTTCTTCAACGTCATCCTGATCATGGGCCTGTGCGCCATCATCATCGTAGGCACTAAGCCTGAGTTCTTTGAAGGCGGCATCCTCGGTGGCAAAGTCATCGGCGGCGGCAACATGATTGCAATGCACCTGGCCATGGCCGTGGGCGGTAACTTGTTGCTGGGCTTCCTGGCGGCGGTGGCTTTTGCCACGATTCTGGCGGTGGTGTCAGGTCTGGCCCTGGCTGGCGCTTCGGCCATCTCGCACGACCTGTATGCCCGCGTGATCAAAAAAGGCACTGCCACTGAAGCGCAGGAAATCAAAGTTTCCAAAATTGCATCTTTCGGTATCGGTCTGGTGGCCGTGATTCTGGGCATTGCCTTCGAGAAGCAAAACATTGCCTTCATGGCCGGTTTGGCCTTTGGTATCGCTGCTGCTGGCAACTTCCCCGTGCTGTTCCTGTCCATGTACTGGAAAGGCTTGACCACCCGTGGTGCTTTGGCCGGTGGTTACGGTGGTTTGACTGCTGCCGTGGTGCTGGTGGTGATGTCCAAATCGGTATGGGTGACGGTGCTGGGCTATGCCACGCCGCTCTTCCCGTACGATCAACCCGCCCTGTTTGCCATGCCCTTGGCGTTCTTGCTGGCTTATGTGTTCTCCGTCACGGACAACACAGAACGCGCCACCCAAGAGCGTCAAGCGTATGAGGACCAATGGGTCCGTGCTCAAACCGGCTTTGGTGCCGATGGTGCCGTCAGCCACTAACCGGCTGCGACAGAAACAAAAAAGCCCCGCAGTTGCGGGGCTTTTTTTTGGCTGGCCCGTTGTTGGGCCAAACCGGCAAGAGGGTGTCTTGCTTAGCCGCCTTGGTGGCTGCGCTTGCCTGGGTTTTTCTTGTTGTTGGTGGCAGCGCCACGTTCCAGGCTGCGCAACTGACCTTTGCCAGCGGTGAAGCACACGCCTTTGGGGGGCACGGGGCGGGGTGTTGCGATACGGTCGGCTTCGGTACGGAAAATCTTTGCCATTGAATAACTCCAGTTAATTTTAAAAAACCTTGCAATTATCTCAGCACTTGGCTGGCGCGAGGGACGCGCGTCACTTCAAGCTTATTCCAGATCCTGATGGGCATCCTGGGCATCTGTTGGTCGGGCAGTGCGGTGGCCGGTCTTGGCCAGCAATTCGAGGTAAAACGCATCGCCGCCTTCTTTGGCCACGGCATCAATCAAACTCGTGATGGTGGCGAAATGCACCACGGTCGCGTTGTCTGCACTGGTGCCGAACTTGCAGTCGAAATCCCAGTAGTCCACACCTTCAGGCAGCGGCACCCGGCGTTGCCGTTTCACGTATTTACGGATTTCGTGCTTGGTGGCTTCCAGCACGCGGTCACGGTTTTTACCTTCGATGTTCAAGTTGAATGTTTTTTTCACAATAGCCTTCAGAGAATTTGCGGGGCAGACCCGCTGCGTTGTCCCCAACGGGGGTGATTCGCAAGCGCTCGATTATCCGCGGGATACGGTTTGGCAGCAGACCGCTTAAACTCGATGCCCGGGCCGACCTGCTCGCCCTCACCTCTTACCCAAGCGCCCCCTTATGCCATTTTCCTCATTGGGCCTGTGCCCCTCTCTCCTGCGCGCTGTCAGCTCCAAGGCCTATTCAACGCCTACGCCCATTCAGGCGCAGGCGATTCCGGCCGCCTTGCAAGGTCGCGATGTGCTGGGTTCGGCGCAAACCGGTTCGGGCAAGACAGCGGCCTTTGTGCTGCCCTTGTTGCAACAGTTGGAGCTTTCGCCATTTGAGAGCCCGCGACGGGTTCGCGCGCTGATCCTGGTGCCGACGCGCGAACTTTGCACCCAGGTGGGTGAGGAGATTCGCGTGCTGGCGCAGCACATGCCGCGCGCCGTCAAGGTTTCCATCGTGTTCGGTGGCGTGTCCATCAACCCGCAGATGATGCGTTTGCGCGGCGGTACCGACATCGTGGTCGCCACACCGGGGCGTTTGCTGGATCTGGTGGACCACAACGCGCTCGCATTGGGCAGCGTCACGACGCTGGTGCTGGACGAAGCCGACCGTTTGTTTGATCTGGGTTTTGCCGAAGAACTCGGTCGCATCCTGCGCTTGTTGCCTGCGCAGCGCCAAAACCTGTTTTTCTCGGCCACTTTCCCACCCGCCGTGCAGACCCTGGCGCAGACGCTATTACGCGACCCGGTGCGCATTGAGGTGGCGCCTGCGCCGCAGACCGCACCGGACATCACGCAACGAGCCATTGCCGTGGACGCGGGCCGGCGCACCCAGTTGCTGCGTCATCTGATTCAACAAAACCACTGGAGCCGGGTGCTGGTTTTTGTAGCGACCAAGCACGCGGCCGAAATGATTGCCGATAAATTGCGCAAGGCCCGTATCTACGCCGAACCGTTTCACGGCGAGTTGAGCCAGGGCAAACGCACGCAGGTGCTGGCTGATTTCAAGGCCTCGCGCCTCAAAGTAGTGATTGCCACCGATGTGGCCGCGCGCGGGCTGGACATTGCGCAATTGCCGGTGGTGGTGAACTTTGATTTGCCGCGTTCGGCGGTGGACTACACGCACCGCATTGGCCGCACGGGGCGGGCCGGAGAGCGTGGGGTGGCCGTGAGCTTTGTCAGTGCCGACACCGAAGCGCATTTCCGCTTGATCGAGAAGCGCCAGCAGTTGGCATTGACGCTGGAGCAGATTGAAGGATTTGAGCCGGTTCAAGTGGCCGTGCCGGTTGCCTTAACGGCTGAGGGCAACCCGATCAACGCCGCCAACGGCGGCATCAAGGGCAAACGTCCGAGCAAGAAAGACAAGCTCAGAGCGGCGGCAGCGCAAGGGCACTGAGCCGCCGCGGCTGGATCAGTTCAGCAAAAAGGCCTGGGCCTGTTCTTTGCGGTCTTGCGCATCGATCGCTTCGTCAAAGGCGAGGCGGCTGGCGATGGCTTCCTTGGTGTAAGGGATCAGCGGTTTGTCCAGCGGACGCAGTTTGTGGCGACGCAGGCCGCGCAACTGCTGTGAACGCTCCATGGTTTGCAACACGCGCTCGGGTTCCATCATCAGACTGAAGGGGTTGATGGTTGAAAAAGTGGTGCTGTTCATGAGGATTCTCCGGTGGGTTCAACGCGCCAACAAAAAGGTTTAGCGCGTAAGAGGACTGTATCCGCCGCCTTCAATAACTGAAGTCGGAAACCGGCTGTAAACCGTGTAAGTGTTTCCCTTACACGGCAAGCCATTACAACAGGCGTACCCGCACGCTCTTGCCCTTGACCTTGCCAGCGTTGAGCTTGTTCATGGCCTCCTTGGCGATGTCACGGTTGACGGCGACGAAGGTGGTGAACTCGGTCACGTTGATCTTGCCGATCTGCTCGCGCGTGTAGCCCGCGTCCGCCGTCAAGGCGCCCAGAACGTCGCCAGGGCGGATTTTTTCCTTGCGGCCACCCAGGATCTGCAGCGTCACCATCGGCGGCAGCAGCGGGCCGTCTCCGGTCGGTGTGAGCTCCTCCAGCTTGTGCCAGGTGGACTCGCGGTTCTGATACTGCTCGATCTTGCCGACAAAGCCCATTTCGTTCATGGACGCCAGGCTCAAGGCCAGGCCAGACTCACCGGCACGACCGGTGCGGCCGATGCGGTGGATGTGAATTTCGGCATCGGGCGTGATGTCCACATTGATCACCGCTTCGAGTTGCGTGATGTCCAGCCCGCGCGAGGCCACATCGGTGGCGACCAGCACCGAGCAGCTGCGGTTGGCAAATTGCGCCAGCACCTGGTCGCGCTCGCGCTGCTCCAGCTCGCCGTACAAGGCCAGGGCGTTAAACCCTTGTTCCTGCAGGTAAGTGACGAGGTCTTTGCACTGCTGCTTGGTGTTGCAAAACGCCAGCGTGCTGACCGGGCGGAAGTGATTGAGCAACTGCGCCACGGTGGCCAGCCGGTTATGGCGGGTCACCTCGTAAAAACGCTGTTCGATCAAGCTTTCGGTGTGCAGGGACTCGACCTTGACTTGCACCGGATCGCGCATGAACTGCTTGGCCAGCTTCTCGATACCTTCGGGGTAGGTGGCCGAGAACAGCAGGGTTTGCCGTTCTTTCGGGCACTGCTTGGTGACGGTGGCGATGTCATCGAAAAAGCCCATGTCCAGCATGCGGTCGGCTTCGTCCAGTACCAGCGTATTCAGCGCTTCAAGATTCAAATATTCCCGCTGCAGATGGTCCATCACGCGTCCCGGCGTGCCCACCACGATGTGCGCGCCCTGCTCCAGCGAGGCACGTTGACCGCGTAGCGCCACGCCGCCACACAAGGTGACGACTTTGACGTTATCGGTTGCGCGGGCCAAGCGGCGAATCTCGATGGTGACTTGGTCCGCCAGCTCACGCGTGGGGCACAGCACCAGGGCTTGCACCGCAAAGCGGCGCGGGTTCAAGTTGGTGAGCAGAGCGAGGGCGAAGGCGGCGGTTTTGCCGCTGCCGGTCTTGGCCTGGGCGATCAGGTCTTTGCCAGCCAGGGCGGTTGGCAGGGCGGCGGCCTGGATCGGCGTCATCTCCAGGTAGCCCAGTTGCTTCAAGTTGTCCAGTGTTGCGGGGTTCAGGGCCAGGGTTGCAAAGCTGGTGCTGGAAGACGGTGCGGCGGCGCTAGCCACCTTTTGTTCGGTAATGCTCATGGGGTGATTATCCTTTCAGGTCCAATAGAGGGTATGGAACAAGCACAAAACACCGACCAGCGCCTGACCGATCTGGAGATCAAGGCCAGCTTTAGCGAAGACCTTCTGGACCAGCTCAACGAGATCATCGTGCGCCAACAGCAGCAAATCGACGCGCTGATCCGCGAGATCGGCAATCTTCGACAGTCCAGCACCGATGGCGGCATGGGGGCGCCGCGCAATTTGCGTGATGAATTACCGCCCCACTTTTGACGGTTTCGTTTGACCATGCACTTAAAATGGGCTTTGTCGCATAAGGCTTAGTTGTTGAGTCAAGTTTTGATTCGATACGAGTCGCCTCTGGCATAAAGGCGAAATACAGGACGGGAGGCTGGGGAGCCGTATTTCGTTTCATTCATTTTTCAAAGTCAAACACCATGAACAATCTGAAAGTTTCCACGCGCCTGCTCGTCCTGATCGGCAGTCTGTCGCTGCTGCTCATGTTCATTGGCGCGTTAGGGTTGTTCGGTATCAGCCAATCCAACGAGTCGCTCAAGACGGTCTATGAAGACCGCACCATGCCCATGGCCCAGATTGCCGAGATCAACCAGTTGAACCTGCGCAACCGCTTGTTCATTGCCGGTGCCATGCTGGACCCCACCCCCGAAGAAATCGCCAAGGACATCGCCGGGGTCGAAGCCAACATCCTGGCCATCGACAAAATCTGGGCCGTTTACATGGCCACTTACCTGACACCCGAGGAAGCGATCCTCGCCAGGAAGTTTGCCGAAGACCGGGCCAAATTCGTCCAGGAAGGTTTGCGCGCCTCCGTGGCCGCCTTGCGCGCCAACGACATGGTGGAACTCAAGCGCGTCGTTTTTGAAAAAAACCGCCCGCTGTATGTCCCGGTCGGGGAAGGTATTGCCGCCTTGATGCAACTCCAGATTGATGTGGCCAAACAAGAGTTCACAGATGCCATGGCACGCTATGCCTTGTTTCGCAGCATCTCGATCGCAGCCATCATCATCGGCATCCTCTTTGCCGGGATATTCGGTTTTATGACGGTTCGCACCATCACCCGCCAGCTCGGTGGCGAACCGGCAGAGGCCGCTGAAGTGGCACAACGTGTCAGCGCGGGCAATTTGAGCGTCTCCATCGACTTGAAGTCGGGTGACGACAGCAGTCTGATGGCCCAGCTCAAATCCATGCAGGACAGCCTGGTTCAGATCGTCAGCCAGGTGCGGGGCGGTTCGGGTGCCATGGCCACAGCGACCAGCCAGATCGCCGCCGGCAACCTGGACTTGTCCTCGCGCACCGAGGAGCAAGCCAGCGCGCTGGAACAGACGGCCGCCTCCATGGAAGAACTGGCGACCACCGTCAAGCAAAACTTTGAAAGCGGCCGGCATGCCAATCAACTGGCCGAGTCGGCGTCGCAAGTGGCGCTGAAAGGTGGCACGGTGGTGGCGCAGGTGGTTCATACGATGGAGGCCATCAACGTGTCGTCCAAAAAGATTGCCGACATCATTGGCGTGATTGACGGCATTGCTTTTCAAACCAACATCCTGGCCCTCAACGCCGCCGTGGAAGCAGCGCGGGCCGGCGAGCAAGGGCGCGGCTTTGCCGTGGTGGCCAGCGAGGTGCGCAGTCTGGCGGGCCGCTCCGCCACCGCAGCCAAAGAAATCAAGGACCTGATCGGCGCCTCAGTGAACAACGTCAACGAAGGCTGCAAGCTGGTCGAACAGGCCGGCAGCACCATGGATGAAATCGTGGTCAGCGTGCGCCGCGTGACCGACATCATGGGCGAGATCACCGCGTCCAGCCAGGACCAGTCCTCGGGCATCGACCAGATCAACCAGGCGATGGCCCAGATGGATCAGGTCACGCAGCAAAATGCCGCGCTGGTGGAAGAAGCCGCTGCAGCCGCGCAATCACTGGAGCACCAGGCCAAGAGCATGGTGCAGGTGGTGAACGTGTTCAAGCTGAGCGCCAACCAGGGCCTGGCGCTGGCCTACGAAAACACGTCGGATTGACCGCGGTAAATACCGCCTGAAACACCTCTGAAACGTAGCACTAGGGAAACAGAATATGGCGTACTTTGAATGGGGCGATGACATGGTGATCGACAACGGTCCGATTGACCAAGACCATCGCCAGTTGATCGATTTGGTCAATGCATTGCATACCGCCACGACCGACGGGCGCGGGCAGGACGTTGTCAGCAAGATTCTGGACGATCTGGTTCGGTACACGACCGATCACCTGGACCGCGAAGAGCGCCTGATGGCCTCAGTCAACTTCAATAATCTGGTGCAGCACAAGGTCGGGCACGACTTGTTCATGAACAAAATCCGCGATTTGAAAAAACAGTACGACGGCGGCAGCATCACGGTGGCCTCCCAGTTGTCCACCGTGCTGCGCGACTGGTTGTCTTTGCACATCCGGCGCAATGACAAGGAATTGCTGGTTTTTCTCAAAAAACGTGCCCTCAAGCCGGGCAAGAAATAGCGAATCGCTATTTGAAAACGACGGAAATGACGGGCACTTGCGCCATGCCCGGCTGTTTGACCATGAAATCGCGTAAAAACTCCATGAGTTTCATCTTGCAAACGGCGCGAACCGCCTCCTCCGACGCCATGATCTCGCCATCGGTCTGCGCCTGAGCCGACAGCTTGAGGTGGATCTCGGCCACCACGTCTTTCTCGTTTTTCACTTCCCCGATGCCTGGCGTTTCGTGGGATTGAGGTTGGATGGCGGGGGCGGCGAGCAGCATGGGCCGGGGGCTTCTGATCTCAATGCCGACGGTGGTGGCGACAATTTCAAAGCTGTCAGGCTTGAAGTCCATGCCGAAGACGTATTCAACTGAGTATTTGACGATAAACGTGGCATCCGATTTCAGTTTGAGCTTTTCCTTGTTGACCTTTTCAACGTGGACATGGTCCCGCACCACCTTGGCGGTGAATAATTTTGCTTGCTCGGTCACGGTTTTTTTTGCGGGTGCCAGGTAGTCGGTGTACTTGGTATAGCCCTGCAGCTTCTTCTTGGTGGCGGTCACCTCCGCCTGATCGTGCAAGGCGGTTTCCATGGCCTTCTGGCGTTCGCCAAAAACACGGTAGTCCAAGACAAGGTACGTGATGGCGGCACAGAGAAAGCAGGCCGTAAGGGCAAAAATCAAACCGGTATCCATTTGGTTCTCTTAGTAGGACGGTGTTGCCAACATCAGGCGTAGTAGCTGGCCACAAAATCTTCAAAGCTGCCCTGCTCGGCCGCGTCCAGTTGCTGCTGCTCACGCAAGGAGGCGGCCACGCTGGCGGCAAACTTCTGCGCGGTGTCGGCGTCCAGCGGTTGGCGCTGTAATTCTTGCATATGCTGCCGGGCCAATGGCAGCGCAAAGTTGGAAAACCCGCCTTGCTCCCGGGTGGCGGCCAGCACCTGCGCCGACGGCGTGCTGTCGGGGTCGTCAATGCGGCCGCGCAAGGCCTGCATGGTCGTGGCGTAACGGTTGCCACCGTAGGCGGTGTCCAGCATCTCGGCAAAGGGCTGCATGTCGTCAAACAGCTCATGCGCCAGTGGCCTGAACGCTTGCTCGCGGTTATGCGCCAGCAACTGCAGGTCGGGCTGGCGGCCCCGGTTGACCACGCGGTTCTTGTTTTCGCCGTTTTCGCTCTGTTCGCGGCTGGTGATGGGCGGGCTGTCGCGGAACAGGCACATCAGCAGCAGCACATCGGCAAACGTGCTTTGCTCGGGGGCAATGCCGATGTCGATGAACGGGTTCAGGTCAAACAGGCGCACTTCGACGTATTCCACGCCGTAGGTTTGCAAGGCCTTGGCCGGCCGCTCGCCGTGTTTGCCGATGCGCTTGGGGCGAATGCCGGCATAAAACTCGTTTTCGATCTGCAGCAGATTGGCGTTGAGCTGTTTCCAGTGCGAACCGTCGCGCACACCGATTTCTTCATAAAACGGGTCCGGCGTGCGAATGGCGGTTTCCAGTGCCTGGGTGTACTTGGCCAGGGAGTTGAAGTTGACGTGCAACTGCGCCTGGGCCCGGTTCTGGTACCCGAGATCGCTCATGCGCAAGCTGGTGGCATACGGACCGTACAGCGTGCCCGGTGCCAGTTCGAGCAAGTCGGATTTGTGGCCTTGCAGAAACGAGTCACACAGCGTGGGCGAGGCGCCAAACAGGTAGGGAATCAGCCAGCCGAAGCGCAAAAAGTTGCGGATCAAGCCGAAATAGCGTTCGCTGACAAAGTCTTCGTGGCTTCCTTTGCTCGCGCAGCAGTCTTTCAGGGTCAGCCAGAACTCATCGGGCAGGGACCAGTTGTAATGCGCGCCGGCAATGGTCTGCATGCGCCGGCCGTAGCGCAAGCCCAGCCCTTCGCGGTACACGGTCTTGAAACGGGCGGCATTGGAGCGGCCGTAGTCGGCAATCGGGATGTCTTTGTCGTCGCCCAGCACGCAGGGCATGGAGCCGGCCCACATCAACTCGCCGTGCAGGTGCTGCGCGCTGTAGCGGTGGATGTCGCGCAAGAATTGCAGCGGAAACGCCGGGTCTTGCGAGGGCGGCGTGATGAATTCGAGCAAGGCCTCGGCATAGTCCGTCGTGATCCACGGGTGGGTCAGCTTGGAGCCGAGTTCCGCCGGGTGGGGCGTGGCGGCCAGTCGGCCGGCGGCGTCCACGCGCAGGCATTCACGCTCGTAACCCCGCGTAATACCGCGCAAAACCTGCGCCTGCCCCCTGACGGAGAATTGCCTGACCGCATCACAGCAGGTGAACTTCAACATGAAATCTTGCTTTCTGAAACCTGGCGGGACCGTCTCCAGCCGCGCAACGGCCAGCTCAGTCCCAACACTTTAAAACGGGTGGCAGTATGGCAGTTTTTTGGCACTCTCCGCTTGACGCCTTTCAGAATGCGACTTTCGCAATGCCCGCCAGCGCCGGACCATGGACAATAAGGTCATGCCTTATCTGCCTGTCTTCATTGCCCCCTCCCGTTTCACCGACCCGGCCGCCGCGCTGGCCAAGGCGCGGGAGATTTACGATACCAACATTGCCCACCTGCGCGAGGCCATGCAGCGCTTTGTGGCGGGCGACACCTTGCCCGGCCATGTGCGCGCCTGCTACCCGTTTGTGCGGGTCCAGACCGACACCGTGGCGCGCCAGCACTCGCCGGAGAGTGCCCGCCTGAGTTACGGCTTTGTGGCCGGTCCCGGCCGCTTCGAGACCACCCTCACGCGCCCCGATTTGTACGCCACCTACTACCTGGAGCAACTCACTCTGCTGCTGGAAAACCACCAGGTCGAACTCGAAGTGGGCACCAGCACCCAGCCGATTCCGGTGCATTTTTCATTTGCCGAGCATGACCATATCGAGGTCAACCTGAGCGCCGAGCGCCGCCAGTTGATGCGCGATGTGTTTGATCTGCCGGACCTGGCCGCCATGGACGACGGCATTGCCAACGGCACCTACGAACCGCGCCCGGGCGAGCCGTTTCCGCTGTCCCTGTTCACCGCCCCGCGCGTGGACTACTCGCTGCACCGCCTGCGCCACTACACCGGCACCGCGCCCGAGCATTTCCAGCACTTTGTGCTGTTCACCAACTACCAGTTCTACATCGATGAATTTGTGCGCCTGGGGCATGAGGAAATGGCCAACCCGGCCAGTGAGTACATCGCGTTTGTCGAACCCGGCAACGTCGTGACGCGCCGGATTGGTACGGTCGCCATGGCGGGCGACGAGCTGGGCAAAGTTCCGCCGCGCCTGCCGCAAATGCCGGCTTACCACCTGGTTCGTCTGGACGGTAGCGGTATCTCCATGGTCAACATCGGCGTCGGCCCCAGCAACGCCAAGACCATCACCGACCACATCGCCGTGCTGCGCCCCCATGCCTGGATCATGCTGGGCCACTGCGCCGGCCTGCGCAACACACAGCAACTGGGCGATTACGTGCTGGCGCATGGCTATGTGCGCGAAGACCATGTGCTGGACGAAGAACTGCCGCTGTGGGTGC
>JAZKHK010000096.1:0-2315 GCA_040385425.1 Pseudomonadota bacterium
TCAGGTACTAGCGAGTAACTTCGTGGGGGTTCGAGTCCCTTCCTGGGCACCAATATAAATGAATACCGGTAAGCTTTTATGAAGCTTACCGGTATTTTTTTGCATAAAAAAGCCGCTGACAGCTTGAGAGCTGCCAGCGGCTTGTTATTTTCTGTTGACCCCAAATATTTCAAACGATTTTTTAAAACGGCTGAGCCACAAGATCGTGACCCTGCGCGCCCACAATGCGGGCTTTGGTGAACTCACCAACCTTCAAAGTTTTGCTTATTTTTTCAGGCGGCAGCAACTTCACCACACCATCGATCTCGGGCGCATCGGCATAAGAACGGCCGATACCACCCTTTTTGCCCATGCCGGGCGCTGAATCCACCAAAATCTGCATGGTCGCACCAATGCGCTGCTGCAGTTTGGCTGCCGATACGGCTTCAGCCACCGCCATGAAACGCGCACGCCGCTCTTCACGCAACTCCAGCGGCAACATGCCCGGAATATCGTTGGCAGCAGCGCCTTGCACCGGGCTGTAAGCAAAGCAACCAGCCCGGTCAATTTGGGCTTCGCGCATGAAATCCAGCAGATGAGAAAACTCTTCTTCGGTTTCGCCTGGGAACCCGGCAATGAAAGTGCTGCGCACCACAATATCAGGACAGGCCGCACGCCATTGTTGGATGCGCTCCAGGTTTTTCTCGCCACTGGCCGGGCGCTTCATGCGCTTGAGCACATCCGGGTGGCTATGTTGCAAGGGCACATCAAGGTACGGCAACACTTTGCCTGTCGCCATCAAGGGCAGCACTTCATCCACACTCGGGTATGGGTAGACGTAATGCAAACGCACCCAGGCGCCATAAGGTTCGGCCATGTCGCCCAGCGCCTGGACCAACTCCAACATGCGGGTCTTGATGGGTTTTCCATCCCAGAATCCAGTGCGGTATTTGACATCCACACCATAAGCCGAGGTATCCTGGCTGATCACCAGCAATTCCTTGACGCCGCCTTCAAACAAGGCACGCGCCTCTTTGAGTACATCCCCGATGGGCCGCGACACAAGATCGCCGCGCATGGAGGGGATGATGCAGAACGTGCAGCGGTGGTTACAGCCTTCGCTGATCTTGATGTAGGCGTAATGCCGGGGCGTCAACTTGACGCCGGCCACGCCAAAAGCATTGGGAACCAGATCAATAAACGGATCGTGCGGCTTGGGCAAGTTGGCATGCACCGCATCCATCACCTCCTGCGTGGCCTGCGGACCGGTCACGGCCAGCACGCTGGGATGCATTTGCCGGACCAGGTTGCCACCACCTTCTGTCGCTTTGGCACCCAGGCAACCGGTGACGATTACTTTACCGTTTTCCGCCAATGCCTCGCCAATCGTGTCCAGGCTTTCCTTGACGGCGTCGTCAATGAAGCCGCAGGTGTTGACAATCACCAAGTCGGCACCCTGAAATGTTTTGGAGGTTTGATAACCTTCGGCACTCAGTTGAGTCAGGATCAACTCGGAATCTGTCAGCGCCTTGGCGCAGCCGAGGCTGACAAACCCGACCTTGGGTGCGGTGTTGTTTTTTGAAATTACTTCGCTCATATTCACTTGTTCCAGCAGTCGCTCTCGAATCAGCGCTTGATCCCGAAAGCCCCGAACATCTGCCCGGTTTGTTTTTGCATCTGCTCCTGCATTTTGGCGAGCATATTTTTAGATTGCTCCAGATTCCCGCCCATCATCTTTTGTAAAACAGGTGATTGCATGGCGACAAACTGAGTCCACATCTCTGGCGTCAACCCTTTGGATTGCTCGGCAAATTTCGCCTGGACTTCCATCAATGACTGAATGTTCTTCTCGAGATACCCACCCAAAAAGCCCTGCATGCCGTGTCCGTAAAACCGGATCACACTGGCCAACACCGGAGCCGTGAACATGGGAGAGCCATTTGCCTCTTCTTCAAGAATAATTTGAAGCAGGATGCTGCGGGTGAGATCTTCGCCGGTTTTGACATCAAGCACCACGAAAGGCTCGCTGTCCATCACCAAACGTTTAACTTCTGACAACGTGATGTAACTCGACGTATCGGTATCGTAAAGGCGTCGATTGGGGTATTTTTTGATAACGCGCTGAGTATCTTTTGTATCAGCTGTTTGCTTGTTTTGCATGTGGACTCCTCTGGCTCAGACCCAAGCCAGACGTTTGAGTGACTGGCTTATGGGTTTGGCTTATTTCATTTTTTAGCGTTTCTCCGAGATTCTGAAGACTGGTCATCTTCAGGGAGAAACGCTGGTAGGCGCGATTGGACTCGAACCAACGACCCCCACCATGTCAAGGTGGTGCT
>JAZKHK010000097.1:0-2929 GCA_040385425.1 Pseudomonadota bacterium
TACAATCGAGCGTTAACCCCAGTAGCGATGATTTTCTTTGAGGATTCCCATGAGTGAAACCCTTGTCGACGGCGGTCAGATCGACGCCAGTAAACGGACGTGGCTGATTGCGTCCAGCTGCGCTGGCGCAGTGGGCGGTGTAGCCGCCGTTGTTCCATTTGTCAGTAGTTTTCAGCCGTCTGAAAAAGCCAAAGCGGCTGGCGCTGCGGTCGAGGCAGATATTTCTGCGCTCAAACCGGGCGAAAAAATGACCGTGGAGTGGCGCGGCAAGCCCGTGTGGATCATGCGCCGCACGCCTGAACAGTTGGCTGCCTTGCCCAAGCTTGACCCGCAATTGGCCGATCCCAAATCCGAGCGCAAGCCTGCCGAGCAGGCGCCCGCCTATGCGCGCAACGAAAACCGCTCCATCAAGCCGGAAATTTTTGTTGCCGTCGGGATTTGCACCCATTTGGGATGTTCTCCTTCGGATAAGTTCCAGACAGGCGCTCAACCTTCCTTGCCGGATGATTGGCAAGGTGGCTTCTTTTGCCCTTGCCATGGTTCCATGTTTGATCTGGCTGGCCGAGTTTATAAAAACAAGCCAGCACCGGACAATCTCGAAGTTCCGCCCCATATGTACCTTTCAGACTCCAAGTTGCTGATTGGTGACGACAAGAAAGCCTAAGGACGAACAACATGGCTGAATTTCACGAAGTTTCCCCGAACGCTCCTGCAGCTGAAAAATTGCTGAATTGGGTGGACAACCGGTTTCCGGCATCCAAGCTCTTTAAAGAGCACATGAGCGAATATTACGCACCGAAGAATTTCAACTTTTGGTACATCTTTGGTTCACTCTCGCTGTTGGTGCTGGTGATTCAAATCGTTACCGGCATTTTCCTGGTGATGCATTACAAGCCTGATGCAGCACTGGCATTTGGTTCTGTTGAATACATCATGCGCGACGTGCCATGGGGCTGGTTGATCCGCTACATGCACTCCACGGGTGCATCCGCTTTCTTTGTGGTGGTTTATCTGCACATGTTCCGCGGATTGATGTACGGCAGCTACCGCAAGCCTCGCGAATTGATCTGGATCTTTGGCTGTGCCATTTTCCTGGCCTTGATGGCGGAAGCGTTCATGGGTTATTTGCTGCCTTGGGGCCAAATGAGCTATTGGGGCGCCCAGGTGATCGTGAATCTCTTTTCTGCCATTCCTTTCATTGGCCCTGATCTGGCTTTGCTGATTCGTGGTGACTTTGTGGTGGGTGATGCCACGTTGAATCGCTTCTTCAGCTTCCACGTCATCGCCGTGCCGCTGGTGCTGCTGGGTCTGGTTGTTGCGCACATCATTGCCTTGCATGAAGTGGGCTCCAACAATCCGGATGGCATCGAGATCAAGGCGACCAAAGATGCCAAAGGAAACCCTCTGGACGGCATTCCTTTCCACCCTTACTACTCGGTGCATGACATCTTCGGAGTCAGCGTGTTTTTGATGGTGTTCAGCGCGATCGTTTTCTTCGCGCCGGAAATGGGTGGTTATTTCCTGGAGTACAACAACTTTGTACCCGCCAACCCGTTCCAGACGCCGTTGCATATTGCGCCGGTCTGGTATTTCACGCCGTTCTATTCGATGCTGCGTGCGGTGACCAGCGAGATGATGTATGCGCTGATTCTCTGTGTACTGGCAGGGGCAGCTTTGGGTGTAACCAAAGTCAAAATGCCTAATCTGTTCAAGGGCGTGATCCTGGGTGGCGCGGTGGTCGTGGTTGCCATGATGCTCGCTATCGATGCCAAGTTCTGGGGCGTGGTTGCCATGGGCGGCGGCGTTGTGATTCTGTTTTTCCTGCCTTGGCTGGATAACAGCGCTGTCAAGTCCATCCGGTACCGTCCTGATTGGCACAAGTACATGTATGCGATTTTTGTGATCGACTTCCTGGTGCTGGGCTACCTGGGCATGCAACCACCCTCTGATATTGGTGGCCGTGTTTCTCAACTCGGAACCCTGTTCTACTTTGGCTTTTTTCTGTTGATGCCATGGTGGAGTCGTATTGGTAAAACCAAGCCGGTGCCGGATCGTGTCACCTTCACGGCGCATTGAATTGGAAAAAATTATGAAAACCATGGGTTTCTCTAAAAAAATTATTCTCGGTTTGATGATGTCGTTCGGCTTGACACTGGGTGCACAAGCCAACGTCGGTGGTCCGGCTTGGGACAAGGCCCCCAACAAGACGACTGACATGGCAGCCTTGCAAAACGGCGCCAAGCTGTTCGTCAACTATTGTCTGAATTGCCACTCGGCAGCGTTTATGCGCTTTAACCGCCTGACAGACATCGGATTGACAGAGGCGCAAATCAAGGACAACCTGCTGGTTACCAATACCAAGATTGGTGACACCATGAAGGCTGCCATTGATCCTCAACAAGCCAAAGCCTGGTTTGGCGTGAATCCTCCTGATCTCACCGTGATTGCCCGTTCGCGTGCCGGTGCGAACGGAACCGGTGCTGACTATCTGTATACCTACTTGCGCTCTTTCTACAAAGACGAAACAAAACCAACTGGCTGGAATAACCTGGTGTTTCCGAATGTAGCCATGCCGCATGTTCTGTGGGAACTTCAGGGCGATCGTCGCCCGGTCTACGAAACAGTTCAGGAACATGGTCATGAGGTTCATGTGTTCAAGGGCTGGGAACAACTCAAACCCGGCACCATGACGCCGATGCAATACGATCAGGCGATGGGTGATTTGGTCGGCTACTTGCAATGGATGGGCGAGCCGGTTCAAAATACACGTGTTCGTATCGGCATCTGGGTTCTGCTGTTCCTTGCAGGATTTACCTTCATTGCCTGGCGACTCAATGCTGCTTACTGGAAAGACATCAAGTAGCACAAACAAACGGCTCAAGGTTTACGCCATCAGGCGTGACTTGGGCTTCTCAGAGTGGGATTGCTT
>JAZKHK010000098.1:0-2205 GCA_040385425.1 Pseudomonadota bacterium
CGTTCAGGGTGCAGAAGGGCACCAAGGGCATTGCATCCGTGACGCTGGCGGGCAAGCCGGGTGTGGTGGCACGGTTTGAGGTGAAGTGATGCGCTTGCCTGATCGCGCGAAGCCTGGTCAGGGCATGCATGAAAATAAGGCATGAAAACGTTCCTGCTCTACCTCTTGACCGCGCTGGCCGAAATCGTCGGTTGTTATCTGCCCTGGCTTTGGCTGACGAAAGGCCATTCAATCTGGCTGCTGGTTCCGGCCGGCTTGAGTCTGGCGCTTTTTGCATGGCTGCTCACCTTGCATGACGCTGCGGCTGGCCGGGTGTATGCGGCTTATGGCGGGGTTTACATTGCCGTTGCGCTGGCGTGGCTCTGGGGTGTTGACGGCGTGCAGCCAACTGCCTGGGATGTTGGCGGGGTCGCGGTCAGCCTTGCGGGAATGGGACTGATCGCTTTTCAACCGCGCTGATTCACCCGCAACATCCGGACTGGCTCGGCTGAGGTGTAAGCGTTTTTGAGGTGTTGGAGCCAAGCTCGGTGAAGATGGCGCATTGAGGCGCTGGCCCACCCGCGCACTGATCGGTGCAGGCCTGTACAAAGCGGGCCAGACCTGTTTCCAGCGTGTGCAGCTGAAGGAGTTTTTGGCGGACGGCCTTCAAATGCACATGAGCAATCTCGCGAGCCTCAACGCAGTCGCGGCCTTCGCTTGCTGAAAGCGATACGAGCTCGCGTGTTTCTTCTATCGAGAAACCGAAGTCACGGCAATGACGAATCAATGTCAGCACCTCACGCGCTCCTTCAGAATAAAAGCGATGGCCGCTGTCCCTGCGTGCCGCTGGCTTGATGAGGCCGATCTCTTCGTAGTACCTGATCGCCGATACGGCCAGCCCGGTTTGGCGCGCCAGAGCGCCTATGGCCAAAGGCCCTGAGTTTTTTGGGTGATTCATGAGGTGGTGCTTGCATCTCAAGTTGCTTGAGGTTTTACATTTTGCCGTACCTCAACTCCTTAAGGAAGCCCCTGTGAAAAAACCATTACTAGCCACTGCCGGACTGATAGCTGCCTGCGCAGCCTGTTGTGCTGTGCCTCTCCTCATCCCTGTTCTCGCGGGTATTTCTGCGGGCGCGCTGACGCTTGCCGGATTGAATGTCTGGCTGGCAGATGGACACTTCCTGGCTGTTGGGGCCGGTGTTGTCGCAGTCACGCTGGGTGGTTGGGGCATCTGGCATGTACGCCGCCGCAGCGCGTGTGCATTACCCGGTGTCGAAGCGCCTGTCTGCGATGCGCGCGGCTGCAAGTGCGCTTGATGCGAAGAAAAAACGGGGCGGGAAGTCGCAGGAGCGATACCACTCCTGTTGACCGGCCCTGCAGGCGGTTCGGCCGCGCCTGCGTTTGTCAGTCCAGCCCTGATGTGTGCCGTTCTGTTATTTGTCCAGGTTCTTTGCCGCAGCCGCTTCGAACTCGGCGGCTATGGTTTAGTTGCTCAGGTCGGCGAACGTAATGTGCGAGTTGCCCGGCAGGCCCGTGTCGGAAAGCAACAGCACCTCGCAGTCACCGCCGTGGCCTTTCAAGATGTCGCAAAACTCACGCCGGTCATCGGTGTGTTCATGGTTTCAGGACTGCCGATAGCTGATAAACGACCTCCGCCTCAACAAATCCCTGGTCGGAACCCTCGTTAAAAGCGGCGCAAGTCGCGGTATTGCCGCCGTATTCACTGCGGTAGATGGCCACGACGCTGCCTGGCCCGACGCCGGTGTGCCCGGACAGGATCATTCCGGTATTCGCTGGGCCATGCATCAGGCCCAGTGCATATCCAGGGGAGGTCCACGGCCGACCGGGAATCGGACCGCCCAGGGCCCGCGCAGTTTTCATCTCTGTCAGCAGCCATTCAGGCAGCAGTTGACCGGCAAGCAAGCCGTCCAGAAAAAGGGCCGCGCTTGTGAGGGGCCCGACAAGCAAGCCGTGATAAACCCATCCCGGGTCGTATGAAGAGGTGACGCCAGCGCAATCATCAGCCAGGTCGGATGGTGTCCTTGCAAACCGGACACCCGACAGACCGAGCGGGTCCAGCACGCGCTGCATCAATGCTTCCTCGAGAACGAGGCCTGTCACACGTTCAACAAGCCTGCCGACATGGATGTAGCCAACATTCGAATAGTTCCAGCCCGCTCCCGGTGCATATCGCAAACGCTTCGCTTCAAGGCGTTGCAGCATTTC
>JAZKHK010000099.1:0-1161 GCA_040385425.1 Pseudomonadota bacterium
TGTCTTGCTGCGGGCGCCAAAGCCAGGCTCCCCGGTCGCTACAACCTGTGATGCTGATGCGGTGAATGAACATGCTGGCAGTGTAGCAAACCCCCGTCGTGTCACGGCAAGGCCTCTCCGCGAAAACCCTGTTGTGCATTGCGGTCAGGCCCTTGAGAATGCCGACACCACCGAAATAGCACGGTCGTTCTATTAACCAAGGAATCCAGCATGAATCTCATCAAGAAACTGGCACTCGCCGCCCTCGCCAGTCTGTTCGCATTCACCACATTCGCCGCCACCCTCGACTTCCATGGCGTCAAGGTGGAAGACAGCGCCACCGTCCAGAACATCAAGCTACCGCTCAATGGCGCAGGCACGCGCTACAAGGGCGGGATTTTCAAGGTCTATGTGGCCGGGCTGTATTTGGGCACCAAGGCGGGCACAGCCGAAGAGGTGGTCAACCAGCCCGGCCCCAAACGCCTGAGCATCACCATGCTGCGCGACATTGATGCCGCCGAACTCGGCAAACTGTTGACCCGGGGCATGGAAGACAACTGCAGCAAAAGCGAAATGTCCAAGCTGGTTCCCGGCCTGATGCGCATGAGCCAGATTTTCTCGGAGCAGAAAAAAATGCTGACCGGCGACGTCTTTCTGATTGAGTGGATTCCCGGCACCGGCACCGTCATCACGGTCAAAGGCCAGGTGCAGGGCGAAGCCTTCAAGGAAGCCGAATTCTTCAAGGCCCTGATGTCCATCTGGCTGGGCCCGGTACCCGCCGATTTCAAACTCAAAGAGGCCTTGCTGGGCATCAAGTAAAGGGGGGCGCCAAAACGCTAATGAGTAGAATCCATGACAGTAACTACTCATTTCTCATGCTAGGTAAATATGTTTAATCTGTCTTCCCTCAGCATTGCCAAGCGCCTGACCGTCCTTGTCGTCAGCGCCATTCTGGGCATCATCATTCTGGCGGCCCTGTTCCTGGTTTCAGAACGCAAATTGATCATGGAAGAAAGGCAAGCCGCCGTTCGCCAGACCGTGGAAACGGCGCATGGTGTGGTGAGCTTCTATCATGCGGCTGCCACTGCGGGGAAAATGACGGAAGACGAGGCCAAGCTGCAAGCCATGGCCGCCCTCAAAGGGTTGCGCTACAGCAGCAACGAGTATTTCTGGATCAATGAC
>JAZKHK010000099.1:1171-3897 GCA_040385425.1 Pseudomonadota bacterium
TGATGCATCCGATCAAACCGGAACTCGACGGCAAGGATTTGACAGACAGCAAAGACCCCAATGGCCTGCACTTGTTCTCGGAGTTTGTTAAAGAGGTCAAGACCAACGGCGCCGGCTATGTTTTCTACATGTGGCCCAAGCCCGGCAGTGAAAATCCTGTGCAGAAAGTCTCCTATGTCAAGGGCTTTTCGCCCTGGGGCTGGGTCGTCGGATCTGGCGTTTACGTGGACTCGGTGGACTCGGTCATTGCCGGTCGTGTTCTTGGGTTTTCCATCAGTGCCCTGGTGCTGGCCGGCATTTTGCTGACCATTGGCCTGCTGATTACGCGCGGCATCCTGAAACAACTGGGCGGTGAACCCAGCTACGCCACCAGCCTCACACAACACATTGCCGCCGGCGACCTCAATGCCGAGATCGCGCTCAAGCAAGGCGACCAGTCAAGCCTGTTGTTTGCCATCAAAACAATGCGCGACACCTTCGCCGCCATCGTCAGCGACGTGCGCCAGGGCTCCGAGAGCGTGGCCACCGCCAGCGCCGAGATCGCGCAGGGCAACCACGACTTATCAGCCCGCACCGAAAGCCAGGCCAGCGCGCTGGAAGAAACCGCTGCCTCCATGGAAGAGCTCAGCTCCACCGTCAAACAGAACGCCGACAACGCGCGTCAGGCCAACCAGCTCGCCATGAACGCCTCCACTGTGGCCGTCAAGGGCGGTGAAGTCGTCGGCCAGGTGGTCGAAACTATGAAGGGCATCAACGACTCCTCGCGCAAGATCTCCGACATCATCCAGGTCATCGACGGCATTGCCTTTCAGACCAACATCCTCGCGCTCAACGCCGCCGTGGAAGCAGCCCGCGCCGGCGAACAGGGCCGCGGCTTTGCGGTCGTAGCCTCCGAAGTGCGTTCACTGGCCGGACGCTCGGCCGAAGCGGCCAAGGAAATCAAGTCGCTGATCAACGCCAGCGTGGAACGCGTCGAGCAGGGCACAGCGCTGGTCGATCAGGCCGGCGTCACCATGACCGAGGTGGTGAGCAGTATCCGGCGCGTGACCGACATCATGGGCGAGATCAGCGCGGCCAGCACCGAGCAATCCCTGGGTGTGGCGCAGGTGGGCGAAGCCGTCACGCAGATGGACCAAACCACGCAGCAAAACGCCGCGCTGGTCGAGCAGATGGCGGCAGCGGCCTCCAGCCTCAAGTCCCAGGCCAACGAGCTGGTGCAAACGGTGGCGGTGTTCAAGCTCGGCGCCCAGGACGGTCACCGAGCCGTGGTGATGCCCACAACCGCGGTGCGCTCGCACCAGCCCGGCTTGCCCGCGTTCAAGGGCACCGAGCGGCGTGGCGTCGGCATTCCCAAGGGCGCAGCCGCCCGAGGGCACGCCCCCAAACCGGCCAAGGCCGCACCTGCGAAACTGACTGTGTCCAAGCCACTGGCTTCCCAGGCCAGCGCCAAAGCCCCGACACCCGCGGGTGGCGATGATGATTGGGAAACTTTTTGAGCTGAACAGAATTGAGCCGGGTCAAGACGGCATCAAGATTTCTTAAGCTGGATCAAGGCGAGTCCCGATTTCGGGGCTTCCAATGGGGTTCACCCATGTCCACTTGAATCTCTTGAAAGTCGGCTTACCTTGAACCTCAAAGACCTGAAAATTTCAACCCGGCTCATCCTGGGATTTGGCGCGCTGGGACTGCTTATCGTTTTGATGGGCACCATTTCCCTGATCAAGATCAATGCCGTCAACACCTCCTTCAACGAGGTGGTCAATGTCAATTACCCCAAGGTTCAATCGTTCCAGTCCATCAAGGACGAATTGAACGTGATCGCCAGTGCCTTGCGCAACATGTTGCTGGCCAACAACCCTGAGGCCATCAAGCAGGAGGTGGCCCGCATCGTCGCCTCACGCACCAGCATCGGCGAGCGGCTGAAAAAAGTGGAGAGTCAGATTCACACCGAGCAAGGCAAGACCCTGCTTGCCAAGCTCACGCAAGCGCGCAATCAATATGTCTCGCAGCAAATCAAACTCATTGAGTTGATCGATGCGGGCAAAACCGATGAAGCCAAGACCCTGCTGCTGACCGACTTGCGCACCGTCCAGACGGCTTACTTCGCCGTATTGGACGAAATGATCGCATTCGAGGAAGCGGTAATGCAGGCCTCCAAAACCGGGGCCGAAACCGCCATTGCCAACACCCGGGCCACCATCCTGATCTCGGGGGTCGTTTCCCTGCTGGTGGCCGTGCTGATGGGTCTGTGGATCATCCGCGCCATCACCCGCCCCATCAATACGGCGGTCGATATCTCGCGTGCGGTGGCCGCAGGCAACCTGAGCATGCACTTTGACAGCCGAGGCAACAACGAGACCGCCCAACTGCTGAGCGCACTCCATGACATGCAGTCAAGTCTGTCCAAGGTGGTCCATGACGTGCGCCAGGGCTCCGAAAGCGTAGCCACCGCCAGCAACGAGATTGCGCAGGGCAACCACGACCTCTCAAGCCGCACCGAAAGCCAGGCCAGCGCCCTGGAGCAAACCGCCGCCTCCATGGAGGAACTCAGCGCCACCGTCAAACAGAACGCCGACAACGCACGCCAGGCCAACCAACTCGCCATGAGCGCAAGCACGGTCGCAGTCAAGGGTGGTCAAGTCGTCGGCCAGGTGGTCGAGACCATGAAGGGCATCAACGACAGTTCCAAGCGCATCTTCGACATCATCAGCGTGATCGACGGCATT
>JAZKHK010000100.1:0-27951 GCA_040385425.1 Pseudomonadota bacterium
CACGCTGGCGCTGGTGCTAATTTTTGGCGCCCTGACCCTGATCCTGCACGATGACCGCTTCATCAAATGGAAACCCACCGTGCTGTACGCCGCCATGGCCATCGGCCTGGCCTTGGCAGTCTGGGTCTGGAAGAAAAACTTCCTCAAACTGATGCTGGGCAGCCAGATGGAGCTGCCCGACCCGGTGTGGATGCGGCTCAACATGATCTGGGTGGGCTATTGCGCCTTCATGTCGCTGATCAATGCTTACGTGGCCGCCTACTACAGCACCGAAGCCTGGGTCAACTTCAAACTCTGGGGCTATGTGTTCCCGCTGGTCTTCATCGTGAGCCAGGGTTTTTACATTGCCCGTTACCTTAAATCCGACGAACCCACGGTCTGAAGACCGCCGCCATGACATCTACAACGCCCTCCACCGCCGCCCCCACCGCACAACAGCTCGATCAGCGTTTGCGTGAAATCCTGCAACCCATTGCGCTGGAGGTCATCGACGAAAGCTTCCAGCACAACGGCCATGCGGGCGCCAACGGCACCGGTTTCGGCACCCATTTCCGGGTGCGCATTACTTCACATTTTTTTACGGGCAAATCCGTCGTTGCGCGCCATCGCCTTGTGTATGATGCGCTGCAAGATTTCATGGCGCAGGGCTTGCATGCGCTGGCCATTGAAGCCCAACTACCACCTGTTTGAATCTGATTATTTAGAACTTTTTACGTAGGGAACCTGAATGAAATTGAAACTCGTATCCGCCATCGCTTCTGCCACCTTGCTGTGCGCCCTGGCGCCGGCAGTTCTGGCGCAAAACGTGGCCATCGTCAACGGCAAAGCCATTCCAAAATCACGCGTGGACGTCCTGTCCCAGCAAATTGCCAAGTCCGGTCGCCCCGTGACCCCTGAGATGCAAGGTCAGCTCAAAGACGAAGTGATCACCCGCGAAATTTTCATGCAGGAAGCCCAAAAACAGGGTCTCGACGCCACGGAAGACTTCAAAGTCCAGATGGAACTGGCGCGCCAGACGCTCATGTTCCGTGAACTGTTCAGCAATTACCAAAAGAACAACCCCGTCACCGATGCCGAAATCAAGGCCGAATACGACAAATATGCAGCCAGCAACAGCGGCAAGGAATACAAGGCTCGGCACATTCTGGTTGAAAAAGAAGACGAAGCCAAAGCCATCATTGCCCAGTTGAAAAAAGGCGGCAAATTTGATGTCATCGCCAAAAAATCAAGCACAGACAAAGGCTCTGGCGCTAAGGGCGGCGACCTCGACTGGGCCAATGCAGCCAGCTACGTGCCGGAATTCTCCGATGCCCTGACCAAGCTCGCCAAAGGCAAGACGTCCGAAACACCGGTCAAGAGCCAGTTTGGTTATCACATCATTCGCCTGGACGATGTCCGTGAAGCCCAGTTGCCCAAGTTTGAAGAGGTGAAACCTCAAATTGCCCAGCAACTGCAACAGCAAAAAATGTCCAAATACCAGGAAGATTTGCGCGCCAAGGCCAAGGTCGAATAAGACTCTTACCGGCTTATTTCTTCAAAAACGCGGCTTCGGCCGCGTTTTTTTTGTCGAATTGCTTACCCAACCCACTTCGGTCCCTCAACACGACCTGTCTCGCCAGGGATGGGCTCGAAGCCACCCGCTTCCCAGCGCTTGGCTGCATTGGCGATACGCTCACGATCGGTCGCCACGAAATTCCACCACATACGCACCGGCTGTTCCAGCGACGCACCGCCGATGAGCATCAACCTGGCGCCCTGCGGGCCGGCCTGCAGGACGGCACCGCTCCCTGCAGGCAACACCGCCATTTCTTGTGGCACCACCGCCTGGCCATCAAGATGAAAGCTATGTTGCGGGCTGTAGAGGGCCATCTCGGCAGCCAGCGCAGGCAGCACCCATGACGCGTCTGCCGCCAGTTGAATGTCCAGGTACAGGGTAGGCGATGCCGTTTCAACCGGGCTGGACACCCCCAAAACCTCACCGACCAGCACGCGCACCTGAACCCCGTCGCCTGGAACCAAGGTCGGCAGATCGGCCGCTGGCACATGTTGGAACGAAGGATCGCATGCTTGCAATGCGGGAGGCAATGCCAGCCACAGTTGCAAGCCATGCAGGCGTCGCGGCTGGCCCCGCTCCTCGTCGGTGCTGCGTTCGCTGTGCACGATACCCCGGCCGGCGGTCATCCAGTTGATCGCCCCGGGGGTGATGGTTTGCACCGTTCCCAAGCTGTCCCGGTGCAGCAGGCTACCTTCAAACAGGTAACTCACTGTCGCCAAACCGATATGGGGGTGCGCCCCCACGTCACTGTCGGTCTCCGGCTTGAGGCTGACCGGCCCAAAATGATCGAAGAACACAAACGGGCCCACGGAGCGCCTGGCTGCTGCGGGCAGGATACGCCGCACCGTCAAGCCATCCGCCAGGTCACTGACCCGGCCACTCAAGCGAATAATTTCTGTCATGGGTGTTCCCCTTCAGTTCAGTTGGCAAATTCGCCCAGTCGTCCATCCCGGAAATCGCTCAGGGCCTGGTAGATCTCATCCTGGGAGTTCATCACAAATGGGCCATATTGAACAATCGGTTCTTTCAGGGGTTGACCCGCAATGATCAACAGCCTGGCATCGGCGCTGGCCTCGATCACCACGCCATCGGCCTGCGCGTCATTGCTCAGGATCGCCATGCGCTGCAAAGGCACGACCTTTCCGGCAATGCTGACCTCACCCCGGTAAACGTAAACAAAGGCGTTGTGATCCGCCGGCAGCCGCTGCTCAAACCGGGTGCCAGCGGGCAGGTGGACATCCAGGTACAACGGCTGCGTGGTGTCCCGCGTCACGGCACCGGCCACGCCATGGCTCTCACCGGCAATCACCGTCACGGCCACACCTTCTTTGGTCAAAAATTTAGGCAAGTCTGCATTCTTGAAATCACGGTACCAGGGCTGGTTCATTTTGTCCTGCCGGGGCAGGTTGAGCCAAAGCTGAAAGCCTTCCATCACGCCTTCTTCCTGTTGCGGAATCTCGGAATGGATCACGCCCCGCCCGGCGGTCATCCACTGCACGCCACCGTTTTCCAGCAGACCTTCATGGCCGGCACTGTCGCGGTGCAGCATCCGCCCGGCAATCATGTAGGTGATGGTCTCAAAGCCGCGGTGCGGGTGGTCTGGAAAGCCGGCGATGTAGTCGTCGGCCTTGTCGCTGCCAAAGGCATCGAGCATCAGAAAGGGGTCAAGCCGATGCTGCAGATTCTGGGTCAGGACCCGGGTCAATTTGACGCCCGCACCATCGGAAGTGGCCTGACCGGCAATCAGTCGCTCCACGGTACGTGACAGTTCAACAGTCTGGTGGTCAACGGTGGTGTTCATTTTCATTCCTTTCGTGGCGCAGGATGCTGGTGTGCACTCTGCGCGGTTGATCAATTAAATGCTGTAAGTTCAATCTCGACGGGCATCAAGACTCCATGCCCCGGCACCGTTGGCAGCCAGAGCCAGCAAGCCACCCACCACGGCAATGTTCTTGAAGAACAGCAGTTGGGTGACAAAGGCTTGGTCGGCAGGAACAGCCCAGAAGGCATGGAAGAAGAAGCTGGCGACAAGGGTGAACGCGGCCAGCACCAAGGCGGCTATGCGGGTGCCGAATCCGGCCAATAGCGCCAGGCTACCAACAATTTCCACGGTCAGTGCAAGCGCTGCACCGACAGCAGGCAGTGGCAGGCCAACGGACGAGATGTAGCCGACGGTGCCCGCAAACCCGGTGAGCTTGCCAAGGCCGGCGGGCAGGAACAAGACCGCAAACAGGACGCGGGCGGCCAGGGTGAGACTATTTTGAAGGGACTTGGACATGATGGATTCCTTTAAAAGATGAGGTTGAGACAGTAATTCGCGATGAATGAACTGTATTCCTTGCCAATCTGTTTGAGAATCCCATGAATTGGATATGATTATTCCGAATATGGAACAATCATTCAATCAAGAAAGAGTAGATCCCAACGATCTGCTCATCTTTGCCCGGGTTGCCGAGTTGGGCAGCTTCAACCGGGCGGCTGAGCGATTGGGTTTGCCCAAGTCCACCGTATCACGCCGACTGGCCTCCCTGGAACAGCAACTCGGAGAGAAGTTGTTGCTGCGCACCACCCGGCGTCAGACTCTGACCGAGTTCGGCCTGCAATTGCTGGACCATGCGCGCCAGGTCGCCTCCGAGGTCGAGGCCGTGACGGCGCTGCGTGAGCGCCGTCAAGCCACCCCGAGTGGGCGCTTGCGCGTTTCCATGCCCAGTGATTTTGCGACCCTGATTTTGGCGGATACGCTGGCGGCCTTTGTGGCGCTGTATCCGGCGATCCAGTTGGAGCTGGATTTGTCACCGCGCCGGGTGGATCTGCTGGGGGAAGGTTTTGATGTGGTCCTGCGCATCGGGAACCTGCCCGACGACGCGTCGCTGGCAGCACGGCGCCTGGCCGTGTTTTCTTTCGGCCTGTATGCATCGCCCAACTATCTGGCCGAGCACGGGGAGCCAACAAGCCCCGATGATCTGGTCCGGCATGAGGCCATCCGGATGCTGAAAGCCAATGGTGAGGCGGCCAGCTGGACCCTGGCGCAAGGTGAACAGCACTGGCAGGGAGTGCCGCCTGGGCGGGCCAGTGCCAACTCACCCGAGCTGCTGATCAAACTGGCCTGTGCCGGAGCGGGGATTGCCGCCGTGCCGGACTACTTTGCCGCACCGAATGTTCGCCACGGGGTGCTGCGCCGGGTGTTGCCCGGCTGGTGCCTGCCCAATCAAGAGGTCTGGGCGGTGTTTCCCGAGCGCAAGCTGATGCCCATCAAAACCCGCGTCTTCATCGACATGTTGCAGACGGCGCTGGCCCAGGTGCAGGCGTAAAGCCTGGCGTCGCAGGGGCGTGACTGTCAGCGTTGATCAGGCCTGCTGGACTGGTGATGGCCCGGCCCGCTTTTATCTGGCAAACCAGCCCACGGCCATCAACAGACCGATCATCACCGGCTGGTGCAACATGTAATAGCTCAGGCTCCAGCGTCCCAGGCTGGCCAAGGGTTTCAACGTAGCGGGTAAGGGTTTTGTGAAATAAACGCCACGCTGCCGGGTCAGCCAGGCGCCCGCCGCCACGCCCCACCACATCACGCCCAGCCAGGGCAGCAGCGGCACGTAGTCTTCGGTGATGGGCTTGCGGGTGATGAAACCCAGCCAATTCAGCCCTGGCGAGTTAAAAACATCAATGAACTGGGCTGTAGCCCCCGTCTCCATTGCGTAAGTAGCTATAAATTTAATAGCAATTGCAATCACTCCCGCCGCCCACAACCAGCCGCCCCAGCGAGTAGTCAAACGCGCCACGATCAGCATCAAAGCCATGCCGTGCAGCACGCCAAAATAGATAAAACTTTGCGGGTACATCAGCCACGACCCCGCAGAAACCAGCAAGGCACACGCCACGACCTGCGCCCAGCGGCGCCAGAACCGGGGCCAACTCTGGCCCTGTGCCACCGCAATGGCTTGCCCCAGGCCGGCGCAAAACAGGAACAGGCTCAGGATCACCGTGCGCTGCCAGGTCCAGATCGGGTCACGGTAAAAGTCCTGCCGGAGGTAGCCAAACTGGTTGAGGTCGAAGCAGAAATGAAACACCGTCATCCACACCATCGCCAGGCCGCGCAAGGCGTCCACCACATCAAATCTGGAGAGGGTAGGCAGTGGGGTTGAAAGCGTCATGGCAAGACGATAACCGATCAGTGCGGGGATAATCCGGGCCATGTCTTTGCTTGAACACCAACTGGAACTCCTGGCCCCGGCGCGCGACGCCGATATCGGCATCGAGGCCGTCAACCATGGCGCCGATGCCGTTTATATTGGCGGCCCGACTTTTGGCGCGCGCTCCAGCGCCGACAACAGCGTGCGCGAAATTGGCCGCCTGGTGCGCCACGCCCACCGCTTCAACAGCCGCATTTTCGTCACCATGAACACCATCCTGCGTGACGACGAGCTGGAACCAGCCCGCAAACTGGCCTGGCAACTGTATGACGCCGGGGTGGACGCCCTCATCATCCAGGACATGGGTCTGCTGGAAATTGACCTGCCGCCGATCCAGTTGCACGCCAGCACCCAGACCGATATCCGCACACCCGAGAAAGCGCGCTTTTTGCAGGACGTTGGCCTGTCGCAAATCGTGCTGGCTCGGGAATTGACGCTAGAACAAATCCAGGCAATCCGGGCGCAAACCCACTGCACGCTGGAGTTTTTTGTACATGGCGCGCTGTGCGTGGCCTACAGCGGCCAGTGCTACATAAGCCACGCCCACACCGGGCGCAGCGCCAACCGCGGCGAATGCAGCCAGGCCTGCCGCCTGCCCTACCAGGTGGTCGATGACAAAGGCCGCTTCGTAGCACACGACAAGCATGTGCTGAGCATGAAAGACAACAACCAGAGCACCAACCTCGCCGCGCTGGTCGATGCGGGTGTGCGCAGCTTCAAGATCGAAGGCCGCTACAAAGACCTGGGTTATGTGAAAAACATCACGGCCCACTACCGCAAACTGCTGGACGAGCTGATCGAAGAACGCCAGGGCTCGGCCCAGCCGCTGGCCCGCGCCTCCAGCGGCAGCACCACCTTCACTTTCACGCCCGACCCCGATCAAAACTTCAACCGCGAGTTCACCGACTATTTTGTGCAGGGGCGAAAGCCCGACATTGGCGCCTTCGACACGCCCAAGAACCCGGGCCAGCCAATTGGCTACGTCACGCAAGTCGGCCCCAACTGGGTTGAACTGGAAACCAACGAGCCCACCACCGAACTGCACAACGGCGACGGCCTGTGCTACTACGATCTGCAAAAAGAACTCACCGGCCTGGCCATCAACCGCGCCGAGCCGGTCTTGGTGCGTGGCAAAGCCGCTGCCGGTCGCTGGCGCGTGTTCCCCAAGGATGCCATGGCAGGGTTTAAAGACCTGCGCAAAGGCGTTGAGGTCAACCGCAACCGCGACGTGGACTGGGTGCGCGTGCTGGACAAAAAATCCAGCGACCGCCGCATCGATGTATGGGCCAGCCTGAGCGACTCGGAACAAGGCATTGCGCTGACGCTGACCGATGAAGACGGCAACTGTGCCACCGCCCATGCCCCCCTGAAACAGGCTGATCGCCAACTGGCTAAAGACGCCAGCACCGCAACCGCCAGCCTGCGCGAACACGTGTCAAAAATGGGCAACACCCTGTTTTCAGCACTCGATGTGCAGGTGGATTTTTCAAAACCGTGGTTTATCCCGACCTCAATCCTCAACCCGCTGCGCCGCGAAGCCGTGGAAGCGCTGGAAGCCGCGCGGGGCCGCGCCATGACGCGCTTGCCTCGCGCCCAAGCGGTGGAGCCGCCGGTGGCTTACCCCGAAGACACGCTGTCGTATCTGGCCAATGTCTACAACCAGAAAGCCCACAGCTTTTATGCCCGCCATGGCGTGAAAGTGATTGCCCCGGCCTACGAAATGCAGGAAGAACTGGGCGAAGTCAGCCTGATGATCACCAAGCATTGCGTGCGCTTTTCGATGAGCCTGTGCCCGAAACAGGCCAAAGGCGTGACCGGGGTGCAAGGCACGGTCAAGGCCGAGCCGCTGCAACTCATCAACGGACGCGAAAAACTGACCCTGCGTTTTGACTGCAAACCCTGCGAGATGCATGTGGTCGGCAAGATGAAACCCTCGGTCGCGCAACAGGCACGCAAGGAACTGGCGGCCGCGCCCAACGGGGTGCCGGTGACTTTCTTCAAGACCCGGCCGGTGGGCGAATTTGGGCATTGATGCGAACTACATAAGGAGCCATCGACATGCTGAGCCTAGGCGTGCTGTGGGAGTACTGGCTAGTTGCCGAAATCGACTGCTGGCTGTTGGTTTGGGTGCGCAGGGTTTCAATCTGCTCCCATAGGGTCGCCGTAGTTTTTCTGAAATCAATCGTATACGACACGACAAACCCGCTAAATCGGACAGGCTGAAGGCATCAATGGCTGCTTGTACCGTTGAAGCTCAAGTCGATGGTTTACGCCGATAGGAACCCTGTGCTAAGGATGAGTACGCCATACACCATGCCAGCAACCGCCACGGCTGGTAAGTTGTAAAGCCAACGGGCTCTGCGCGCTGCACCCGACGCCAATGCCAGAAACTCTGGAATCCCAAGCCCCAGGCGCAGGGCCAGCAGATAAGACACCACCAGACCCACCGCACCGGCCATGATGAACAGCCAACCTATCCCTACGCGCAACAGATAGACGTCACCCCAGAGCCAGTCCCAACCAAATATAAAACCGCCCAGAACCACGGCCAAGACCCACCATGGGATAGTCGTGTACGCAGTCAGTGCGGCCACCATCATGGCCGGGATCAAGTAGGACAGGCGTCGAATGGGGTTCAAGTCCAAGTGTTACCCAGCTTCACCCCACCCACTTACGCGCATTCACCCACAACTGCATCCAGGCGCTGAACGCAGCCGGGTCGCCGTTGGTCCAGCTCATCTGGATGTTGCGGAACACGCGCTCGGGGTGCGGCATCATGGCGGTGAAGCGGCCGTCCGCCGTCGTCACCGCCGTCAAGCCGCCGGGGCTGCCGTTCGGGTTGAACGGGTAGGCCTCGGTCGCGGCGCCGTGGTTGTCCGTGAAACGCATCGCGGCGATGGCTTTGTCGGCATTGCCCCGGTACTTGAAGTTGGCGTAGCCCTCGCCGTGCGCCACGGCAATCGGCAAGCGGTTGCCCGCCATGCCGGCGAAGAACAACGACGGCGACTCCAGCACTTCGACCATGCTCAAACGCGCTTCAAAACGCTCGCTCTGGTTGGTGGTGAAGCGTGGCCAGTCTTGGGCGCCGGGGATGATGTCGGCCAGTTCGGCAAACATCTGGCAGCCGTTGCACACGCCCAGCCCGAAGGTGTCGATGCGGCCAAAGAAGCTCTTGAACTGGTCCGCCAGCACCGGGTTGAAAGTGATGGAGCGCGCCCAGCCAATGCCGGCGCCCAAGGTATCGCCGTAGCTGAAGCCGCCGCAGGCCACCACGCCCTTGAAGTCTGCCAAGTTGGCGCGACCCGTTTGCAGGTCGGTCATGTGGACGTCATAGGCTTCAAAACCGGCTTCGGTGAAGGCGTAGGCCATCTCGACGTGCGAGTTGACGCCCTGCTCGCGCAGCACCGCCACTTTGGGGCGGGACAGCAACAAGGCGGGGCTTGCTATGGATTCAATAGCTGCCTGGGCAGATGCGACAGGGGCTAGAGGCTGATTTGGCACTAAATAAACGTGCAAACCTGGGTCTGACGGCTCGCCAGCAGCGGCGTGCTCGGCATCGGCGCAGGCGGGGTTGTCGCGTTGCTGGCAGATCTTCCAGCTGGTGGCGTCCCAGACCTGGTGCAGGTCGGCGAGCTTGGCGCTGAACACGGCTTTGGCATCGCGCCAGACTTGCACCTGGCCCACGCCCACCTGAATGGCGGAGTCGGCCGGACGGGTCTTGCCGATGACATGGCTGTATTTGCTCAGGCCATGTTCGCGCAAGGTTTGCATGACTTCGCTGCGCTGCGCGGTGCGCACCTGCAACACCACGCCCAGCTCTTCGCTGAACAGGGCTTTGAGAGTGAGTTCTTCGCGGCGGGCGCTGACCTGGCCTGCCCAGTTTTTGCTGTCGCCATGGTCGGCACGGCTGTCGGTGATGCCGTCGCCCTCCGTGACCAACAGGTCCACATTGAGCGAGACGCCGACGTGGCCGGCAAAGGCCATCTCCACCACCGAGGCAAACAAACCGCCATCGCTGCGGTCGTGGTAAGCCAAAATTTGACCTTGCGCGCGCAAGATGTTCACGGCCTTGACCAGGTTCACCAGGTCTTGCGGGTGGTCCAGATCAGGCACTTCATCGCCCAATTGGCCTAGCGTCTGCGCCAGCATGCTGCCGCCCATGCGGTTCTGGCCGCGACCCAGATCCACCAGCACCAGCGTGGTGTCATCCGTCGCATTGAGTTGAGGCGTCAAGGTGCCGCGCACATCGGCCAAGGTGGCGAAGGCGGTCACGATCAGGGACACCGGCGAAGTCACTTTTTTGGCGACCTCATCAATTTTCCACTGCGTGCGCATGGAGAGCGAATCCTTGCCCACCGGGATGGAAATACCTAAGGCTGGGCACAGCTCCAGACCAACGGCTTTGACGGTGGCATAGAGCGCGGCGTCTTCACCGGGCTCACCGCAAGCCGCCATCCAGTTGGCCGACAGCTTGACGCGCGACAGCTCGATGGGCGCTGCCAGCAAGTTGGTGATGGCCTCGGCCACGGCCATGCGGCCTGACGCGGGCGCGTTCACGGTCGCCAGCGGCGTGCGCTCGCCCATGCTCATGGCTTCACCGGCAAAACCTTTGTAATCGGCCAAGGTCACGGCGCAATCGGCCACCGGCACTTGCCACGGGCCGACCATCTGGTCGCGGTGGCTAAAACCGCCTACGGTGCGGTCGCCAATGGTGATGAGGAAACGCTTGGACGCCACGGTCGGGCTGGCCAACACGTCGATGCAGGCTTTTTGCAAGTCCACGCCGGTCAGGTTGACGGGCGCAAACGTACGCTCCACGGTTTTCACGTCGCGGTGCATTTTGGGCGGCTTGCCCAGCAGCACGTTCATCGGCATGTTGACTGGCGACTCTTTGTTCGCGTCAACCAGTTCCAGTTGACGCGCTTCGGTGGCGACGCCGATCACGGCAAACGGGCAACGTTCGCGTTCGCACAGGGCTTTGAACTGCTCCAACGACTCAGGCGCGATGGCCAGCACATAGCGCTCCTGGCTCTCGTTGCACCAGATTTCTTTCGGCGCCATGCCACTCTCTTCGAGCTGGATGGCGCGCAAATCAAAGCGGGCACCGCGCCCGGCATCGTTCGTTAGTTCGGGGAAAGCGTTGCTCAAACCGCCCGCGCCAACGTCGTGAATCGCCAGAATCGGGTTGGCTGCGCCTTGCACCCAGCACTGGTTGATGACCTCTTGCGCCCTGCGCTCGATCTCGGGGTTGCCGCGCTGCACCGAGTCAAAGTCGAGTTCGGCGGCATTGGCGCCGGTTGCCATCGAGCTGGCGGCGCTGCCGCCCATGCCGATGCGCATGCCGGGGCCGCCCAATTGAATGAGCAAGCTGCCAGCTGGGAATTCGATCTTGTGCGTCTGGGTCGCGTCGATCACGCCCAGGCCACCGGCGATCATGATCGGCTTGTGGTAACCGCGCTGCTCTTCTTTGGCAGAGGCGGCACCAGCGGCATCGGCCACCGAATAGCTCAAGCTTTGCTCGTATTCGCGGAAGTAACCGAGCAAGTTGGGACGGCCAAACTCGTTGTTGAACGCCGCGCCGCCCAAGGGGCCTTCGACCATGATCTGCAAGGGGCTGGCGATGTGCTCGGGCTTGCCGTAGCCGGTGGCGGCTTCGTCAAAACGCAGGGTGGACACGGTGAAACCGGTCAAGCCCGCTTTGGGTTTGGAGCCGCGCCCGGTGGCGCCTTCGTCACGAATCTCACCGCCCGCGCCGGTCGAGGCACCGGGGAATGGCGAGATGGCGGTCGGGTGGTTGTGCGTTTCCACCTTCATCAGGATGTGGTTGGTAGCGCTCTGTTTTTCATAGCTGCCCGCGCATGTTCCACGGGGGCTAGAGGCTGATTTTGCTATAAAACGTTCGACTTGCGCGCCTTCCATTACCGAGGCGTTGTCCGAGTACGCCACCAGCATGTGCTGCGGGTTGGTCTGGTGCGTGTGGCGGATCATGCCGAACATGCTCTGGTCTTGCGCCACGCCGTCAATGGTGAACTGGGCGTTGAAGATTTTGTGGCGGCAGTGCTCGCTGTTGGCCTGCGCAAACATCATCAGCTCGACATCGGTCGGGTTGCGCTTGAGTTGCGTGAAGGCTTGCACAAGGTAATCGATTTCATCCGCGGCGAGGGCCAGCCCAAACTGGGTGTTGGCCGTTTCCAGTGCCGCTTTGCCTCCACCGAGCACGTCCACATGGGCCATGGGTGCGGGTTGCAGCTCCGTGAAGAGACCGTAGGCCGTGGCGCGGTCAAACATCACGCTCTCGGTCATGCGGTCATGCAGCAAGGCGCCAATTTGTGTCCGCTGTTCGTCGGACAAGGTGGGTTTGCTGAGCAGACCGGCCTTGAGTGTGATGCGGTATTCAATTACCCGCTCGACCCGGCGCACGGCCAGACCGCAGTTGTGGGCAATATCCGTCGCCTTGGACGCCCAGGGCGACACGGTGCCGAAACGCGGCGACACCACAATCAGGGCGCCATCGGTAGGGCCTTCATAAGGATCGCCATAAGTCAGCAATGCCGCCAACTGGTCCTTGAGCGCAGAGGCCGGCTCAACATCTGAGGTCACCAGATGCACAAAGCGCGCAGCCACGCCGTTGATCTTGTCGTGAATGGCTTGCAGGCTCGGCAAAAGTTGCTGAATACGAAAACTGCTGAGAGCGCTGCCGCCCTCGATTTGGGTGATATGCAGAGTCACTGTGATGGCCTGGATTGGGGACTGACTGGGTTGAAAATTAGTTCACGATGCAGGCGCTGACTGGGCTTGCACCGTGAAGAACCCGGATTTTAACTGTGTGAGGAATCCGGTTTACTGCCTTCTTTACGCCAGTTTCCGCTCAACGGTCATCTCAGCCAGACTATCGGTTCCTCGAGATGCGTTTTTGGATGCCCATTAAAACTACCATTACGCTGATGGGAAATCAGAATTTAGTCGCTCCATGTACGTTCGTCGTTGACCCTAGGGCACGCAAAGATTCAGGCTTTTCGCTTGTCGAAATTTTGGTTTCAATCGTTGTGTTGTCATTCGGCTTATTAGGCATGGTTAGTATGCAGGCAGCGGCGTTGAAGTCTAATCGGGAGGCTCGCCTTCAGTCATCGGCTATTGTTCTGGCGCGCGAACTGGCCGATATGATGCGCGGCAACAAGGCTGAAAGCGTTCTAACAGCAGCAAATGGCAACCCCTACCTGGGGTCATTCAATACATCACCCCTGGCAGCGACTACCCCGACTTACTGCCTCAACGTGGCAACTGGCACGACAGCATGCGCACTACCTCCCAGCCACGATATTGGCAATGCTCAGATGACAGAATGGCTGGCGCGAGTGGATGCAGAACTTCCTGGTGCCCGCATAAATATTTGTTTTGATACTGCTCCATTTGATAGCAATGGCCTCCCGCAATGGGCTTGCACTGCCGGCACCGGGGGGATGGTTGTGATCAAAATGGGCTGGACCATCGGTTCTACAAACCGCGCTCTGACGGGAGCTTCCGCCCTTGAACGGGCGACTAGACCCTCGGTAGTTTTGCCCGTTACAGCAGGGAGTTCGACATGACTCTACGCCGTGCATCACAACAACGTGGCTTCACCATGGTCGAATTGCTGGTAGCCATGGTTATCAGCTTGCTGATTGCGCTTGTTGCTATTTCTGCATTAACGGTTACGCGACAAGGCTTTGCGACAGTTGATGCATCGTCACAGCTCCGTGACAACGGGCGTTTTGCCTCTGACTTGATTCAACGTCTTGCTGTTCAAAGTGGCTTCAAGGATGTTTTTTATGCAACCCAGACCCCAACTGCTGACGAAATAGCAGCGAACATTGCTCCAAATATTACAGGGTTCAACAACGCAACAAGTAGCAGCAGTGATCCTTTGAACTCATCAACTGCCCGTACGGTCGGTGCCGATGGTTACGGTAGTGACATTTTGATTTTGCGTTATCAGACAGTCAAATTGAACTCAGACCCCACTTCAACAGCTTCTGATAATTCGATGATTGACTGCATGGGAAACGCATCGCCATTAGCTGCCACCTCAAGAACTCAGCGAATGGCCAGTATTCTCCACGTAGCCGTGAGCCAGGGTGAACTCTCGTTAATGTGCAGCACGGTAAATGCCGCTGGGACCATTTCCACACCGCAACCTATCATCCAGGGCGTAGAAACTTTCCAAGTCTTGTATGGTACGGATGGTGTTACTGCTGGTACGGCTCCAACACCAAGACTCGCAGCCTCTGACGCAACTTATCCTCCAAATAGTTACCTTCGCGCAGACCAGATGACTGTCACAGGTAGCGGTGGCACAGTTGCCACCAACGACAACTGGCGTCGCGTTCGGAGCATACGTATTGGCATGGTACTGAGAGGCCCTGCCAATTCATCGCAAGAGATGGTCGCGCAGACACTCTATCCGTTTGGAAAGGGCCAATCTTCATCAAGTACGGCGACTGCTGGTTCTGCGTTGTCCTCAACCAATGATCCAGGTACTGTCTTTTCAGCGCCGGCCGATGGCCGTCTGCGGCAAGTAGTCACTTTTACCGTACACCTGCGCAATGACCAAAGTCTCTGAAATGACGCTCAAGCTTATGAAGCCCATTCGCACCCAGCCCACATCGCGTTACCAGGCACAGCAGGGAGCCTCTCTGATCACGGTCATGCTGATCCTGATTGTGGTCTCGCTTCTTGGTGTTGGTGGTGCTCAAATTGCGCTCATGAGCGAGCGTGGCGCCCGTAATGATCGCGACCAGCAGGTGGCTTGGCAAGCTGCCGAGGCGGCACTCATTGATGCGGAGTCCGACATGATTGATACGACCTCCACGCGCCAAACTCTTTTTAATGGCAAATCCTCTAGCGAGTTTTTACCTGGCTGCGGAACTTCGAGTTCAACAATTGGTTTGTGTGATGTAACGCCGACAGGTAAACCGGCATGGCTGACTGTGGATTTCACCCAAACCGATTCCACCGCCGCCACAACACAGTTTGGTGCATTTAGCGGACGCACTTTCGCTGCAGGAGGAGTGGGCATTCAGCCAGCCCAAGTCCCCCGCTACATCATTGAATTGGTGCCTGACACTATTGGCGATAAATCGGAACCGACTTTTCTTTATCGCGTCACGGCCATGGGTTTCGGACCACGCACGGATATTCAAGCGATGGTGCAAATGCTTTACCGCAAATAAATTCTGGAGTGATGCCATGCATACCCCCCCCTCCCCTGCGTCTTCAGACGTAACAAATCAAACAGGTTTCAAGGCAGTTCTTGACCGAGTTACCGACAAACCTCTCATGCGTTGGCTGCGGCAACGCATGCTTGTTTTAACCACCATGACCTTGGTTGCTACGGTTTCATTTCTTGCCCTCAGCCAAAGTACCGCACCCAACATACCGCTTGTCAATCTGTCGGCCGACCCGTTATACGCTACCGCCACCGGGGACAAACCTGTGCTGGCGCTCGCCTTGTCAGTAGAGTACCCCACAGTCGGCGCGCAATATGTGGATCCAGACAACAACAACAGCGGCACCTCAGACGACGTTACTTATTCCAGCGACCGTGAATACCTTGGCTATTACGACGCGGAAAGCTGCTACACCTACGACGATGCAGGAACTGGTGCGCCCTCTGGTCAAACTGCTGCCTACAAGCGTTTTGTTCGACGTGGTCCGGCCATTGCGCTGAGTGTGCCTAATACGACGCAACCGACAAAAACGACCCGGATGTGCTGGAACAACTCAACAAGCTACACCAAGGACGACGGAACAACGCCTGCATCCAGCAGCACCACGAATGATGCATTTAGTGGCAACTTTCTAAACTGGGCATCAAGTTCAGCTATTGACATGCTGCGCTTGTCGCTAACCGGTGGCGATCGCGTTATAGATACTGGCACATTAACAGTTTTGCAGCGAGCCATGATTCCTGATGGCGATCCCATCAGCATGGGCAATAGCTCCAATTTTCCAGCGAAGCTGCTCTACAACAACGGCACTTCACGGGCTATTACATCGGCCACTGCAGCCTCTCCATCCTTCGCATCTGGTGTGAATTATTTTGGTGCAGTACCAAGCTCCATGGCAACCGCTGCAGCCGGGAGCAACATATACATTGCCAATACACTCAACCGAATATATTTCGGCACTACCAAATCTGGCAATAACTCTGGCGGATTTGGTAGCTACAACTTAGGAATGACGACCAGTTATCAAATCGGTCCGATTACCAGCAGTAACGCACCACTGCAGGGTAACGTCAGTTATCAAATAGGAACTGTTTCCAGCAGTAGCAGTTCAAGGCCAACTTCTACGTATTGCGCTGATAAAGATGGTACTTGCACATTACCCTCAGGCACATGGGAAGTTTGGTATGGCAAAAATGGAGGCTCCAGCTGGAAAGTTGCTGCAGCAACTGGAGCTGTGCCCTGTACACAAGCCTTATTTGGGAATCCAACTGGATCACCAGAACAGTGTTACTACAAAGCTTACAGTGGATCATGGACGCCGACGCTCGTAGATACCATATGTGCTAGCGAAAATGGGACTTGTACATTGCCTTCAGGCACATGGCAAATTCGCTATGGTGACGGCACAAGCTGGAACATGGCACCGGCAACCGGTGCGGTACCTTGCACAAATAGTCTCTGGGGTGATCCGATCTCTGGAACATCAAAAAATTGCTACTACCGAGCGTACAGTGGTACATGGACGCCTACGGCAACAACAACTACAGGCCTCAACAGCGATGGCTATTTTTTTGCACGCGTACAGGTCTGTGATCGCAACCCGACCACCTATGCATTGAAAGATGTGCGCGATTACGGACTGTGCAAAAGGTATTCAGATGGTGCTGCCAGCAATCCCCAACCCAACTACAAACCTACAGGTGCCATTCAAAAATACAGCGACCAGTTGCGTTTGGCTGCATTTGGCTACCTGTTAGATCAAACTGACAGCAATGCCACGGGCGGTCGCTATGGGGGAGTTTTGCGCGCACCAATTAAATATGTTGGCGCCAAGACTTTTGATATCAACGGTATCGATAACACGATATCTGGAGGCAACCCAAAGGCAGAGTGGAACGCGGTTACGGGTGTTTTCAATCTGAACCCAGAAGGCAATTCAACAGTCGCATGTGATGCCGGATCGGAATGCAGCGCAAGCTATTTAAGTGGCGTAGTCAACTATGTCAACCAGTTTGGTCGCACAGGCTCAGTTCGCGGTCGATACAAAAAATACGATCCAGTTGGCGAACTGCACTATGAAGCGCTTCGTTACCTCCAGGGCCTGCCCCCTAGTGCTAACGCAATTAGCAACATCACCACAGATATGTACGATGGATTTCCGGTTGCGACGACTTGGACCGATCCCTACGGTGACAGCCGGTCAAGTACTGCTGACTACTCCTGCTTGAAGAGCAACATCGTGGTGATTGGCGATATCAACACCCATGATGGAAACAGATTACCGACAGCAAACGCGGGCAACAACATCCCTGACATAAGCGCTTGGCGGACTACCGTACGAAACTTTGAAAATAATACTTCGTCAACCTACCTCGACGGGCAGGGTGTATCACGTACCACCGGGAATCCGAATGGGGCCAATGGTAGCGCCCCCAGTGGCACGAGTACCAGCCAGATTCTGGGTTCAGCCTATTGGGCTCACACCCATGACATTCGCGGTACAGGGTGGACCAATGCCACTACGGCAGGCACGGCGGGCACCGCACTTCAACGCCCAGGATTGCGCGTAAAAACTTTTACATTTGACGTCAACGAATACGGTGGTTCCAATGTCGCTACCACGAGACGTTCTTCAAATCAACTATTCATGGCAGCCAAATACGGAGGTTTTGAAGCCGACCCTTCCAATCCAACAAAAAATCCCTTCAACACCAAAGGCAACCCGTTCTATCGTGACAACATGACGACAGCTGATAACTACGTCTGGGCAGATACGGATACAAGAACATCCCGGGCGGGAGAGGCCAACACTTACTTTCTTCAAAGCGACGCACGTGGAGTTTTAAGCGCCTTTGATGACATCTTTTCCCGCGCCTCAACCGCTGCACGAAGCATTGCCGGCGGTGCCATCCAGTCGAAAAACCTGACTCAGGCGGGCGACACGATCTATCAAGGCACTTTTGACACGTCTGACTGGAGCGGAGATCTTTTGGCCATTCCAGTAACTGTTAGTAGCAGCAACGTAGTTGCCATCTCCAGTACAACCAACTGGACCGCATCGACCCAGCTCTTAGCAATGGCAACACCGGCCACATCACGCAACATTGTGGTGGGTAAAGTAAGTGTTCCTTCAGGAGCAACTACGGCGGCAACCGCGTTCACTTGGGCTGACATTGAGTCAAACTTGAGTTCAGATCTTGACAAAACAAGCCCCACCGCCACAGCGGACGGCTTGGCACAATACCGGCTAAATTACCTGCGCGGGGATAGGGCCAAGGAGGGTAACCCTTTCCGTAGTCGCACCAAATTACTGGGTGACATCATTAACTCTGGCGTGGTTTACTCTGGTGCGCCAAAAACATACATTAACTCCAGTAGTTTCGCTGCGTTCTACACAGCCAATACCGCAACCACAGGAATCAACGCACATGCCGCCCGAACACCGGCAGTGTTTGTTGGCGCAAATGACGGCATGCTCCACGCCTTCAATGCCACAACTGGAAACGAGTTATTTGCTTATATTCCAAGTTGGATGGGGCCCAAACTGTCGGCGTTGACCAATGCCAATTACGTTAATGCTCACCAGAGCTATGTAGACGGCACTCCTGCAGTCGTGGACGCACAGTTAGGTTCGGCCGGAACAGCCGCGGATTGGAAAACAGTATTGGTTTCGGGAACCGGAGGCGGCGGACAAGGTGTTTTTGCGCTTGATGTGACCGATCCAACTGCTTTTTCTGCATCAAAAGTGATGTGGGAATTTACACATGCCGATGATGTTGACATGGGTAATGTCACGGGGCGTCCTGAAATTCTTAAGCTACGTACCAGCGTCTACAACGCAACGACGCCTACTTATAAGTGGTTTGCAGTCGTTGGCAGCGGGGTCAATAACTACGCTACTGCCAGCGCAGGCGTTTTCAGCGCCGGAAATCCTGCCTTATTTTTACTGGCGTTGGACAAACCCATAGGAACGGCTTGGTCACTGGGCAGCAATTATTACAAAATATCTTTACCCATTGACAGCACGTTGAGTGCAAGCAAAGCAACCGGCTTGATCAATTTCAGGGCTTCTCTGAATTCAGATGGAGCAGTGTCACAAATATTCATGGGTGATTTACATGGAAATCTCTGGAAACTTGATTTTTCTTTGCTCGGCAGTGCCGACTGGAACATCAACAAGCTATCGTCTTTCAATAAAGGAACACTTGCCAACCCTCTGCCTTACCCCTTATTTATTGCAAAGGATTCATCTGGAAATGTGCAACCCATAACGTCCGCACCACGGATTGCATTTGGGCCAAATACTGATGCCAGCTACATTTTGTTTGGCACTGGAAAATATCTTGAAACATCAGATAAGAGTTCAACTGCCCAACAATCGGTTTACATGGTTTATGACAACGGCAGCACTAGTGGCGATTCCAGTCCAGTAGGTGCAAGCGCGATCAGCGGACGAGCAAGACTAAGGGCTGGTACTGCGAATGCATCAACCGGTACGATCGCGGTGCCAGCGTTCACGTTGGGCCGTGCAAGCTCGAACACGGACACAGGCACTCTTGTAACGACCGTACGTTCTGGTTGGTATGTCGACTTTGCCACTTCAGGGGAAAGGCAGATCAGTAGTGCAACTGTGTTTGGCAATTACCTCATTTTTGGTAGTTTGATTCCTGGCGCCTCGGGTGGTACCGGAAGTTGTTCGGCCTCCGGTGGTGGCGGAAACCAATACATCGTCAACATTGCAACAGGCAACGGAACTTTTGTAAGCTCCTCTGTCGGAATTATGGGGGAACCTTTGGTGGCAGAAATAAGCAGTGCAACCACAATAACAGCCAGTGACCCTACCGGAAAACGTAGAAAAACAATCAGAAGTCAAATTATTCAACAAGGTTCTGGCGGCATCGGTATTGATGGTACTAGTGGTACTCAAACCTTAACAGTCATTGCAGGGCGTCTAAGCTGGCGTCAAATTAATAATTACCAAGACTTAAAGTAAACACAATGACAAAACAATGTACCCGCGGATTTACGCTAATTGAGCTCATGATTGTTGTTGCCATCGTTGCCCTCTTGGCCAGTGTTGCATACCCTGCCTATACAAGCGCCATTCTGAAAGGAAAAAGGGCTGAGGGTCGTGCTGCTCTTACTGAGTTAATGCAGCAACAAGAAAGGTATATGACACAAAGAAATACTTACCTTGAATTTACAAATACAACAGGCATAACTAATCCATCAAGTGCATCTACAACGTTTAAAACATTTTCTGGAGATAGTTTGGCAAAAGCGTCTTATTATTTAAAATCTTCTAAATGCGATTCCACTATCGCAATAACTGAATGTGTGATGGTAGAGGCTGTACCGGTTAAAAATGACCCAGAAGCAGGAACTTTGCAAATACTCAGTACGGGCGTAAGAACATGTAATGGAGGAAGTAACAGCTCAGTGTGCTGGAAATGAATAAGCATAAGAATAATTGCAATGGTTTTACTCTCATCGAATTGATGGTAACTATTGCATTGGTTGCAATTCTGCTTGCCGTTGCAGCGCCCAGCCTCAGCACATTTCAGCGAAATGCTGAGCTAACATCATTTTCAAACTCAATGCTCGCCGGTATTAATGCGGCACGAGGCGAGGCTATGAAACGCGGACGGTATGCCTTGGTGGTCCCAACCGACGGGACGAACTGGGGCAGTGGTTGGCTGGTCTTTGTAGATGTGGATCGATCACAGACCTATACAGCAGCTAATGACATTACCATTCTGACAAAGGAAGCGTCCCCAAGTTATTTAACGATCACGCCAAAATCCGGAACATCGGCAGCCGACTCGCCACCCTATATTATGTTTGATGCATCTGGTTATTCAAAAACAAAATCTGGAAGTTTTGGCGCTTTAACTTTTACCATCGCAAGAAATGACATTGCAACAAGCGATTACTCACAAACTCGCCGAATTTCCATCTCCAGTGGGGGGCGTGTTAAAATATGCAAACCTATTTCAGCCAGTGATTTAAATTGTCCTATTTAATATTTTAACTACAATTAAAAACCATTTTATTCAATGTCAGCTTCACAGTTTTCTCGCAAGCCGTGGTTAATGGCCTTGTCTCAAGCAACTCAGTCTATTTATCTTTCCAATCCAAACCCACATGTTGGCTGCGTCATTACTGACAATGAAGGGAAAATACTCGGACAAGGTTATACACAGAAGAAAGGTGGCCCCCATGCCGAGATCATGGCCTTGCGAGACGCCGTTGCCCGAGGTCATTCGGTCGTTGGCGCCATCGCCTACGTCACGCTGGAACCCTGCTCTCACCATGGCCGCACTGGCCCGTGTTGTGATGCGTTGATCGCTGCTGGCATCAAAAAAGTAGTTGCATCCATTGCTGACCCCAATCCTTTGGTCTCTGGACAAGGCTTTGAACGCCTGCGTGCTGCAGGCATCGAAATCGAAGTGGGTCCAGGCGCTGCCGAATCCAGAGACCTCAACATCGGCTTTTTCAGCCGCATGATTCGTAAAACCCCTTGGGTGCGAATGAAAGTGGCGGCGTCGCTGGACGGCAAAACCGCACTCAACAATGGCGTGAGCCAGTGGATCACTTCCAATGCCGCTCGTGCGGATGGTCATGCATGGCGCGCCCGCGCTTGCGCCGTGCTCACCGGAATTGGCACGGTCCTGGCGGATAACCCGCGATTGGATGTCCGGCTGGTTGAGACGTCTCGCCAGCCACACTTAGTGCTTGTGGACAGCCGCCTTGAAACACCACTGAATGCTCATCTTTTCACAACATCCCGGACTGTATACATCTACGCTGCCGTACCAAATGACAGTAAAAAAACGGCCTTGGAAGCACAGGGTGCAATCGTCATTTACCTACCCGGCAAAGAGTCAGGAACCGAGCACAAGGTCGACTTGGCGGCCATGATGCAAGACTTGGCCCTGCGCGAGGTCAACGAGCTACATGTGGAAGCTGGCCACAAACTTAATGGCTCACTGATCCGCGAAGGATTGGTGGACGAATTTGTGGTTTATCTGGCGCCCAAGCTGATCGGCCAAGGCTGCGACATGGCCAATTTTGGACCTTTATCCGATTTAACCCAGGCCATACCTCTGGAGTTCAAATCCACAGACATGCTGGGACCGGATCTGCGTATCGTGGCTCGAATACCGGGGCGTGACGAGTTTTAAGCGACAAGTTTTAGGTCAGTTTTCGACCAAGGGCATTTTCCCTGCGAAAATAGCTATATGTTTACAGGAATCATCACTGGCGTGGGGCGCATCGTCGCAGTTCACGCATCAGGCAGCTCTTCAACCCATGGCAAGCGCCTCACCATTGAGTGTCCGCCCGCTTTCCTTGACGATGTAGGACTTGGCGACAGCATTGCACTCAATGGTGCGTGCATGACCGTGACCACACTCGACACGGAGCAACGTCAATTCTGCATCGATATCTCGGCTGAATCGTTGGACAAAACTGCCGGATTGGACAAGCTCGGGACTATCAACCTGGAGAAGGCCCTGCGCGCCAATGACCGGCTGGGTGGTCACATGGTGTCGGGGCATGTCGATGGCATCGGCTCCGTCACGCATTTTGAGCGGGTGGGAGAAAGCTGGGAGTTGCGTGTGCTGGCACCAAAACCGCTGGCCAAGTACCTTGCCTATAAAGGTTCGATTACGGTCAACGGCGTCAGCCTGACTGTGAACAGCATTCAGGATATGGATGCCGGTTGTGAAACCAGCATTAACCTGATTCCTCACACGGTTCAAAATACCGCACTGGGAACGCTTCAACCTGGATCACAGGTGAACCTGGAGATTGATTTGATCGCGCGCTACGTTGAGCGCATGCTCAGTGCAGACCCACAACAAACAAGCCTGCTCGCAGGTTAAATCACTTTTTTGAGGGGAACTCTTCCCCTTTTATTTCCTGAAAGATATTCGAATGACCGCCCCCTCCCCTGTGGCAATTTCTCCGGTTGAAGACATCGTGGCTGACATGCGCACCGGGCGCATGGTGATTTTGGTTGATGAAGAAGATCGTGAAAACGAAGGCGATCTGGTGCTGGCTGCCGACCACGTCACTGCCGACGCTGTCAATTTCATGGCGCGTTTTGGTCGCGGCCTGATTTGCCTGACGCTCACCCGCGAACGCTGTGAACGACTGCGCTTACCACCCATGACGGCGGTTAATGGCGACAAAAAAGGCACGGCCTTCACGGTATCAATTGAAGCCGCTGAGGGCGTCACCACCGGTATCTCGGCAGCAGACCGGGCTCGCACGATACAAGCAGCCGTCGCTAAAAATGCCAAACCTGATGACTTGGTGCAACCTGGCCATATCTTTCCCTTGCAAGCGGTTGAAGGCGGCGTGCTGATGCGCGCTGGCCACACCGAAGCGGGCTGCGACTTGGCCGCCATGGCCGGCTGCTCACCTGCTGCCGTGATCTGCGAAGTCATGAAAGACGACGGCACCATGGCACGCCTGCCGGACCTGCAATTGTTTGCCGCCGAACACGGCCTCAAGATCGGAACCATTGCCGATTTGATCGAACACCGCAGCCGGGTCGAATCGCTGGTTGAAAAACTTGGCTCCCGCCCCATCAATACAGCGTTTGGTGAATTCAGCCTTCACGTCTTCAAAGACAAAACCACCCAAGGTGTTCATCTGGCGCTGGTCAAAGGCCAGTGGGGCCCCGCCGACACGGTCATGGCCCGCGTGCATGAACCACTGTCTGTCCTGGACGCCCTGGAAGTGGGTCGCGCCATGCACTCCTGGAGTCTGGATGCCAGCCTGGCACGTATCGCCTCGGAAGGCCAAGGCGTGGTGGTCTTGCTCAATTGCGGCGAAAGCGCCGAGCAGTTGCTATCGCAGTTTGACGGCACGGCCCGCTCCAGCCACGGCCCCGAGCGAGGTCGCATGGACTTACGCAACTATGGCATTGGTGCGCAAATTTTGCGCGAATGCGGCGTACACAAGATGAATCTCATGGGCAACCCTCGCCGCATGCCCAGCATGGCAGGCTACGGGCTGGAAATTGCTGGCTACATTACGAAGTAAGGAAAACCATGTTTGGCGCAGACAAAGGAACACTGGATTCCGCAAATAGCCTGTTGAATGGCAAAAAACTCAGCATTGGTATCGTTCAGGCTCGCTTCAACGCACCCATTACCAATGCACTGGCCGAAGCCTGCAAGGCCGAACTGATCGCCTTGGGCGTACTGGAAAAAAACATTGACCTGGTCTTAGTGCCTGGTGCGCTTGAAGTACCTGTGGCTTTGATGGCCATGGCCGAAAAACTGAAGTACAACGCACTGGTGGCGCTGGGCTGCATTATTCGTGGCGAAACGTACCACTTTGAACTGGTTGCCAATGAATCAGGCGCTGGCGTGAGCCGGGTCTCGCTGGACTACCAGTTGCCCATTGCCAACGCGATTCTCACGACTGAAAATCTGGAACAAGCGATTGCCAGAAAAACCGAAAAAGGGCGCGATGCCGCCCGTGTCGCCGTGGAAATGGCCAACTTGCTGGAAGAAATTTAATGAATGACCTGAAACCAAAGCCTATGGGCAACCGCCCTCCCCGTCAGGCCCGGACCGGGTTAACCAGCACTGGTGCCCGCAAGGCCGGCAGCAAATCGGAGCGCTCGCGTTCTCGTGAGTTTGCTTTGCAGGCGCTTTACCAAACGCTGGTGGGTAAAAACGAGGTGTCAGACATTGACGCCTTCACGCGGGATTTGGCCGGATTTTCAAAATCCGACTCGGTCCATTTCGATGCACTGCTGCACGGCTGCACCAATGAAGCGGCGGCACTGGACGCCTTGCTCCTCCCCCTGCTAGACCGCCCGTTTGCAGAAATTTCGCCTGTTGAACATGCTGTCTTGTGGATTGGAGCTTACGAACTCCAGCATTGCCTGGATGTGCCATGGCGTGTGGTACTCAATGAATGCGTAGAACTGGCCAAAGAGTTTGGCGGCACCGATGGTCACAAGTACGTCAACGCCATCCTCAACGGACTGGCCACCAGCCTGCGTGTCGCGGAAGTCAATGCTGACAGGGGCAACTCCCGTTCATGAAAATTTCTGGCCGTGCCCAGCGGATTGAGCCTTTTTATGTAATGGAAGTGGCCAAGGCGGCATCCGCCTTGGCGGCCGAGGTGGCCCACACCGAATCGCCCATGGTCTTCCTAAACATTGGCGAACCTGACTTTACAGCCCCTCCGCTGGTGCAAGAGGCTGCCTGCCAAGCTGTGCGCGATGGGTTGACGCACTACACCCAGGCCACGGGCCTGCTGGACTTGCGCGAGCGCATCAGCGACTGGTATTGGCAGCGCTTTCAGGTCAGCGTTCCTGCTAGCCGGATTGTGATCACCGCCGGGGCATCGGCTGCGCTGCAACTGGCCTGCCTGGCCTTGATCGAATCGGGCGACGAGATTTTGATGCCCGACCCCAGCTACCCGTGCAACCGGCACTTTGTCAGTGCGGCGGATGGCACGGCGGTGCTGATACCCACCACCGCAGCCGAGCGCTTTCAGCTCAGCGCGGACAAGGTCCAATCCGCCTGGAACGGAAAAACACGGGGTGTGTTGCTGGCGTCGCCTTCCAACCCAACCGGAACGTCGATTCATCCGGACGAGTTGCGCCGTATCCATGAGGTGGTCAGCAACAAAGGCGGCATCACGCTGGTCGATGAGATTTACCTCGGCCTCAGTTATGAAACGCAATTTGGCCAGACGGCGCTGGCGCTGGATGACAACATCATCAGCATCAACAGTTTCAGCAAATACTTCAACATGACCGGCTGGCGACTGGGCTGGATGGTGGTGCCGCAGCCACTCGTGCCCGTCATCGAGCGTCTGGCACAGAACCTGTTTATCTGCCCCAGCACAATCTCGCAATACGCTGCCCTGGCCTGCTTCGAGGCGGAGAGCCTGGCTGAATACGAACGCCGACGCGCTGAATTCAAAGCCCGGCGCGATTACTTTATCCCGGCCCTCAATGCCTTGGGCTTGACCGTGCCGGTGATGCCCGATGGCGCTTTTTACGCCTGGGCCGACTGCTCGGCAGCCTGCCGGAAGTTGGGCGTCAAAGACAGTTGGGATCTTGCGTTTGAGATCATGCACCAAGCCCACGTGGCCGTCACACCGGGGCGTGATTTTGGAACCGCAGACACCCATAACTTCATCCGTTTCTCGACAGCCAGTTCGATGCCGCAACTTAAAGTCGCGATTGACCGGTTGAAAACCCTGCTGACATGACGAACATCGTGGCGTCCAGGGAAGTTTTTTCGTGGCCAATTCGGGTGTATTGGGAAGACACCGATGCCGGTGGCATCGTGTTTTATGCCAACTACCTGAAATTTTTCGAACGCGCCCGCACCGAATGGCTGCGCTCGCGTGGCATTGAGCAGCGCGCGCTGCTGGATCACGCAGGCGGCATGTTTGTGGTGAGCGACGTCCGCATGCGCTACCTCCAATCAGCACGGCTGGATGACGAACTGTTGGTTACCGCCAGTCCGCTGGAGACAGGTCGTGCATCCATGACAATCCAACAACAAGCGTTTCTGAAAACACCTTCTGAAAACATCCTGTTGTCGGAAGCCACCATTCGCGCCGGCTGGGTAGATGCCGTGACTTATAAACCTGCAAGAATTCCGACAATTATTCTGGAAGCCCTGAAATGACCCAAGACCTGTCCATCCTCCACATGGTGCTCAATGCCAGTCTGGTCGTGCAATTGGTGATGCTGTTGCTGGTACTCATCTCCGTGTCCAGTTGGGCCGCAATTTTTCGCAAGCTGTTTTCATTGAAACGGGTGAAATCGCTCAACGACACCTTCGAGCGTGAATTCTGGTCCGGCACCAGCCTGAATGACCTGTTCGCCGCCGCCGCTCAAAACGCCCACGTATCGGGGCCCATGGAACGCATCTATGCCAGCGGCATGCGTGAATACCAAAAACTCCGCGAAAAACGCATCACCGATGTCGGTCAACTGATGGACGGCGCGCGGCGGGCCATGCGGGCCAGCTTTCAGCGCGAGATGGACGTGGTGGAAGTCAACCTGTCGTTCCTGGCTTCGGTCGGCTCAGTCTCGCCCTATGTGGGCCTGTTCGGCACCGTCTGGGGCATCATGCATTCCTTTACCGGCTTGGCTTCGCTGCAGTCCGTCACGCTCGCCACAGTGGCACCCGGCATTGCCGAAGCCTTGGTGTCAACAGCCATCGGGTTATTTGCAGCCATCCCGGCCGTCGTGGCTTACAACCGGTTTGCCCGGGACATTGACCGTATTGCGATCCGGCTGGAAACCTTCATCGAAGAGTTCTCCAACATCCTGCAGCGCAATGTAGGGGCGCAGTCGGCCTCCGGCAAATAAAAGGAGTTTGATCCATGGCAAGCCTGGTCAGCCGCGGACGCGGACGCCGCACCATCAACGAGATCAATATGGTGCCTTTCATCGACGTGATGCTGGTGCTGCTGATCATCTTCATGGTCACAGCCCCTCTCATCACGCCCAGCGTGATCGATTTACCCAGCATGGGCAAAGCAAAGAAGCAGCCCGACCAGGTGATTCAACTTATCCTCGATAAAAATGAGTCGATCGAGATGAAAGTGCAGAAAAAATCCACCTCGCTCGGGCTCAAAGACATCGCCCAGGCCGTTAAAACGGCTCAAAACGGCGAGACCAATTCGGCCGTGGTGATCAGCGCAGACAAAAACATCAAGTACGAATCCGTGGTCAAGCTCATGGACACCTTGCAGCGCAACGGTGTACAGCGCGTGGGTTTGTCTGTGCAATTGGCCAATTGATCATGAATGCGGCCTGACCCTGAGACTGCCCATGCACGCAGCAACTGACCGCCTTGAATTTGCGCCGCCGCCCACGCCAGGCTGGCTGCGCTCACTGGGCTTGGCCGTGCTGGCCCACTGCTTTTTGCTGGCGGCCCTGACCTGGGGAATGCATTGGAAGCGTGACGCCGTGACCGTTACCGCCGAAGCCGAACTGTGGTCG
>JAZKHK010000100.1:27961-34886 GCA_040385425.1 Pseudomonadota bacterium
CGCCCCCAGTCGTCGAACAGCCCAAGCTGCCTGACCCCGATATCGCCCTGGAACAGGAAAAACTGCGGCTTAAAAAAGAAAAACTAAAGGCCTTGGAGAAGGAAAAGTTGCAGGAAAAGCAGCGCCTCGAGAAGTTACAGCAAGAAAAACTGAAACAGGAGAAGCTGGCACTTGAGAAAAAGCGCCTGCAAGACAAACTCGATCAAGAGAAAAAAGCGCTGGAAGACAAAAAGAAATTAGCCCAGGACAGCAAGCGCAAAGAGGCGCTCGAAGCCCAGCAAGACATCAAAAAGATAGAAGCCATGCGCAATGAACAGCTCAAGCGCATGGCCGGGTTGGCGGGTGGCACGGGGGCGCCGGACAGCAAGGGAGCGGCCCTGAAATCGTCCGGCCCGTCAGCCAGTTACGGCGGTCGAATTCGTGCCAAGATCAAGCCCAATATCGTGTTTGCCGATGAAGTTGTGGGGAATCCCCTGGCTGAAGTCGAGGTCAGAACCGCGCCCGAGGGAACCATCATCAGCCGCCGGCTGATCAAATCCAGCGGCGATAAATCCTGGGACGATGCCGTATTGAGGGCCATCGATAAAACCGAAGTGCTGCCACGTGATGTGGATGGCCGGGTGCCGTCATCGCTGGTCATCAGCTTTCGACCCAAAGATTAGGCTGCCTGAATTGCTATTTATTTAATAGCTACTCACGCACGTTCCATAAGGGCTAGAGCCTTATTTCACTCATAAATCACCTCTGATTTCCCGTTATCGGCCTGGACTCGCCAGCCAGCCAGGGCCTCATTGGTGGGAAAGAATTTGAAGTCATCACCCAAATGCAGGTCCGCCGAGGCCGCGCCGGTCTCGCCTTTGAGTGACACCGCCAAGCGCACCGCCATGCCATGAACGACTTCACCCTGTTCCGTCATCTCGCGCTGAACCGGGTACTCCTTGATCATTCGTGCCACATCCGGTGTCTTGTTTCCGGCCTCCAGATTGACCGCCACGCGCAAGTGTTTGCCAAACTTGCAACGCGCTTGGTCCAGGTCCCAAATTTGCGTCACCGTGAGTTGCAGGCCGCCAGAAAAACGATCCAGTTGACGTTTGCCCATCACGATGATCAGTTCATCGTCCTTCAGCAGATTTTTATGAGCATTAATTAAAGACTCATCTGCTCGCGCCTCAATAATCCCGGTTTTATCGTCCAGTTTGAACAAAGCCAGCTTGCCGCGCTGACCGTTAATCACCCTGAAATCAGTGACGATGCCCGCCAACAGTTGCGGTTCGCGAATCTCAAGCGGTTCTTCAATCGTGCGCTTGGCAAAGCGGCGCACTTCCAGCACGACCTCATCAAAGAGGTGACCTGAGAGATAAAAGCCCACAGCGGTTTTTTCATAGACAAGACGCTCCTTGATGCCCCATGGCAGGGCATCCACCAGATCGGGCTCCTGCGTGCTGGAGCCGTGATCGTCCTCGCCGCCCATGTCGAACAAGCCCCCCTGGTTGGCGTTGGCCGCGGTCGCAGCACCAAAGTCAAAAGCCCGATCCACAGAGGCCAGCAGGCTGGCGCGGTTGAGCTGAATGTTGTCAAACGCACCGGCCTTGATCAAGGCCTCCACCGTGCGCTTGTTGATGCGGCTGCGGTCGACCCGCACGCAAAAATCGAACAGACTCTTGAACGGCCCCACCACATCGCCCGACGGCCCGGCGCCCCGGCCCTCGCGCGCCGCCACAATGGCTTCAATCGCTTGCTGGCCGGAGCCCTTGATGGCGCTCAGGCCATAGCGGATCATCTTGTCGGAGATTGGCTCGAAGCGGCTCACGCCCCGGTTCACGTCCGGCGGCTCAAAGGTCAGGCCCATCTTCAGCGCATCTTCAAACAAGACCTTTAGCTTGTCGGTGTCATCCATTTCCACCGTCATATTGGCGCAGAAGAACTCGGCGGTGTAATGCACCTTGAGCCAGCCGGTGTGGTACGCCAACAGCGAATAGGCAGCGGCGTGCGACTTGTTGAAACCGTAGCCGGCAAACTTTTCCATCAAGTCGAAAATCTCGTCGGCCTTGGCCTCGTTGATGTCGTTCTTGAGCGCACCGTCGCGGAATATCTGGCGGTGCTTAGCCATCTCGTCGGCATCTTTTTTACCCATGGCGCGGCGCAGCATGTCGGCGCCGCCAAGCGAGTAGCCACCCAGAATCTGGGCGGTCTGCATCACCTGCTCCTGATAAACCATGATGCCGTAGGTTTCCGAGAGCATGTTGGCCACCAGCGGGTGCGGGTACTCAACCACTTCCCGCCCGTGCTTGCGGGCCACAAAGCTCGGGATCAGATCCATCGGGCCGGGACGGTACAAGGCGTTGAGCGCAATCAGGTCTTCCAGGCGGGTCGGTTTGGCGTCTTTCAGCATGCCTTGCATGCCGCGACTTTCAAACTGGAACACGGCTTCGGTCTTGCCCTCGGAGAACAAACGGTACACCCGGGCGTCGTCCAGCGGCAGGTTCTCGAACGCAAAGTTCTCCTGGCCCTTGTGCCGCTTCATGATGAACTCGCGCGCAATTTCCAGAATGGTGAGGGTGGCCAGACCCAAAAAGTCGAACTTCACCAAGCCCACGGCTTCCACGTCGTTCTTGTCGTACTGACTCACCGCCGAGTCGCTGCCGGGCTGCTGGTAGAGCGGGCAAAAATCGGTCAACTTGCCCGGCGCAATCAACACGCCCCCGGCGTGCATGCCGATGTTGCGCGTCATGCCTTCGAGCTTGCGAGCCAGTTCCAGCAGCAGCTTGACGTCTTCTTCCTTCTCCTCGCGCTCGGCCAGAATGGGCTCGGCCTCGGAGGCGTACACCAGCTTGTCGTCCTTCTTTTTGTCGGCCGGTGGCAATTGCAAGGTGACGGCCACGCCGGGCTTGTTGGGGATGAGTTTGCTGATGCCGTCGCAAAAGGTGTAGCTCATGTCCAGCACGCGGCCCACGTCGCGCACCACCCCCCGCGCCGCCATGGTGCCGAAGGTGGCGATCTGGCTCACGGCGTCCTTGCCGTATTTGGCTTTCACGTAATCAATCACCAGATTGCGGTTGGTCTGGCAAAAGTCAATATCAAAGTCGGGCATGGACACCCGTTCGGGATTCAGGAAGCGCTCGAACAGCAGGTTGTAACGCAGCGGGTCCAGGTCGGTGATCTTCATCACATAGGCCACCAGAGAGCCGGCACCGGAGCCCCGTCCCGGCCCCACCGGGCAACCGTTGTTCTTGGCCCAATTGATGAAGTCGCCCACGATCAGGAAGTAACCGGGGAAACCCATCTTCAGAATGGTGGTGAGCTCAAATTCCAGGCGCTCCACGTAACGCGGCATCTGCGCCTCGCGCTCGACCGGGTCCGGGTAGAGATGAGCCATGCGCTCTTTCAAGCCTTCGTGCGAGGCGTAGCGAAAATACTCCTCGGGTGACATGCGCACCCCATCGACCAGCGGCGTCGGAAACTCGGGCAATTGCGGCTTGCCCAGCACCAGTGTCAGACTGCAGCGCTTGGCAATCTCCAGCGTATTGGCAAGCGCGGACGGCACATCGCTAAACAGTGCCTCCATCTGCGCGGCAGACTTGAAATACTGCTCCCGGGTGAACTTGCGGACACGCTTGACGTTGCCCAGAATTTCACCATCGGCAATGCACACGCGCGCTTCATGCGCCTCATAGTCATCCGCCACGGTGAACTGAACCGGATGCGTGGCCACCACCGGCAAACCCATGCGGGCGGCCAACTGCACGGTAGAAACTACATGGGATTCATCGTTCACGCGTCCAGCACGCTGCAGCTCCAGATAAAAGCGGTGAGGAAACAGGCTTCCCAACTGCAAAGCAGCCTCAAAAGCGCGCGCCTCATCGCCTTGCACCAGTGCCTGCCCCACCGGCCCGGCTTGGGCACCTGACAGGACGATCAAGCCCTCGTTGAGTTCGGTGAGCCAGGCCATTTTGACGGAAGCCTGCGGCTTGGTGCCTTGCTGCGTCCAGGCCCGGGCCAGCATTTCCGACAAATTCAGGTAACCCTGCGTGTTTTGCACCAACAGCACCAGACGCGACAGGCTGCCATCGTCCTTGCCCAGGCCTTCCAGCCAGATCTCGGTACCGATCAGAGGTTTGACGCCCTGTTTGCGGGCTTCTTTGTAAAACTTGATGGCACCAAACAGATTACTCAGGTCGGTGATTGCCAACGCCGGTTGCCGGTCGGCGGCCGCAGACTTGACGATATCATCGATACGGTTGGTGCCGTCAACGACGGAAAATTCAGTGTGGAGGCGCAGGTGGACAAACATAGCACCTAGTGTAATTTGTGGGAAAGACCCAAGCGACACAATATGCGCCAGATTGCCCCAACCGATTAGACGAAAACATCAGGGTAAGATTTTGAAAATTCTTGTTGTCGATGACCATGCCCTCGTTCGTGCGGGCTTGTGCCAGGTTCTCAAAGGGCTGGATGAGCAGGTTGACGTGCTGGAAGCGCCCGACTGTGCACAGGCTTTTGAACTCACCGCCCTGCATCCCGATCTTGATCTGGTATTGCTGGACTACCACCTGCCCGACATGAATGGCATGGATGCACTGACGGTGTTTGGAAAAAAACACCCTGAATTGCCTATCGTCATGCTGTCGGGCTCCGTCAATCCCCGGATCATGCGCCAGGTATTGGCCAAGGGGGCGGCAGGATTTCTGACCAAATCCGGCTTGAGTGACGAATTGTTAAACGCCCTGCGTCAGGTGCTGGCGGGAGAGGTTTATCTTCCCCTTGATTTGCAGCCAGTAGCCGGTGCTGCCTATCAGGATGAATCAACTGCGGCGCTTGCCGCGCCCCAGTTCACACCCCGCCAGGAAGAAGTGCTGTATCTGTTGCTGGCAGGCCGTTCCAACAAGGAAATCAGTGACTTGCTGCAACTGGCGGATGACACCACCAAAAATCATGTGAGCGCCCTGTTGCGAGGCTTTGGCGTTAAAAACCGTACACAAGTCGTTATCGCCGCCAATCGCCACGGCTACACCACATCAGCGCCCTCGGTCTGACCGCCCGAGGCCAAACGACGAACCAGGCTGCGTAGCTTGGCAGGACGCACGGGCTTGTGCAGCAAGGTCAAACCTTCGCGCTGAGCGGCCTGCATCAAGGCGGGGTCCGTGTCCCCACTCATCAAACAAGCAGGTATCGACTGTCCGGCGGCGGCGCGTACTTGGCGGATCACCTCAATGCCATTTTCATCATCACGCAAACGGTAGTCACTCAGGATCACATCGGGAACACGGACATGTTCGAGCTGGCGCAAGGCGCTTGGCAAGTCTTCTGCCACACGCACGACAACACCCCATGAGATCAGCAAACTCACCAGCCCCTCACGCACCAGGGCATCGTCCTCAATCACCAGCACAACCAATCCCGCCAGATCGCCCAGGACCTCAGCCCGAAGCGGACTTCGACTGTCCAGGACAACGCCAGGAGGAACCAGGGGCACTTCGACGGTGAAGCGGGTGCCTTGCCCCAATCTGGAACGCAATTGCACGGCATGTTTCAACAGCCGCGCTGTGCGCTCGACAATATTCAACCCCAACCCCAAGCCCTTGCTGCGGTCCCGCGCCGCGTTGGCGACTTGATAAAACTCCTTGAAGATCGATTCATGATGCTCCGGCGCAATGCCGATGCCGCTGTCCCACACCTCAATGCGGGCATGCCTGCCGTCCCCCGTCACCCGGCAGGCCACCAGCACGCTGCCCGTCGTGGTGTAGCGCAAGGCATTGGTCACCAGATTAAGCACAATACGATGCAGCAGCGTGGAATCGCTCATCAACCAGACCTTGGTCGGGCGAACGCGCAGACGAATCCCTTTTTCGACCGCGGTCACGGTCAAGCCGCTGCGTAAATGATCAAAGAGATCGGCCAGGGCAAAGGGGCGCAACTGAACTTGTACTGCTTGGGCATCCAAGCGGGAAATATCAAGCAAACCATCGAGCAAATCTTGCGTGGCACGCACCGAAGCGTCCAGGTTGCCAATCAATTGGCTGGTTTGCGCATCGTGCGGCAATTGCGCCAGCCGTGCCACAAACATGCCCAACGCGTGCGTAGGTTGGCGTAAATCGTGACTGGCGGTTGCCAGAAAGTGGGATTTGGCCAGGGTTGCAGTTTCAGCTTCCTCCTTTTTGGCGCGCAACTCCAGCGTGGCCGCCGCAATGCGTTGCTCCAGTTCATCACGCCCCGATTCAAGACGTTCAGCCATCTGGTTCAAACCCTGCTGCAATTCCCGCAACGGGTCATTCGGCAACACCTTGGCACGCGCCGACAACTCGCCTTGTCCGATCCGCTCAATCATCTGGGAAACGCGCACGATGGGGCTGACCACCCCCCGCCCCAAACGCACGGCCAGAAAGCCGCCCAATAGTAAAAAACCGAAGGAAATACCCAAGCCGACCGACAGGATGTAATGCTCGCGCTGAAGCAGCGACTCCCGAGACATCTCGATCAGCACATGCCCCAACACCTGGGGCGGGGCAACGGGGTCAGCCGTTTTGGCTTCAAACAGGTCATCCAGGTTGACCTGACTTACCGTAATCGGTTGTACCAATAAATCGGTACGCGCATTGGCATCAAGCGACTCGCTTTCCTGTCGGGTCAACGCGGGAAGCGTTTTGTAGCCTGGTTTACCGGCACCGGCCACAATTTGACCCTGGGCATCCACGAAGGCCACCGAACGCACATCCGACTCACGCAAGGCCCCACTGGCAATGGTTTGCAAATGGGCGCTGTTTAACGAAAACAGACCGTATTCACTGGCTGTCGCCAATTGACGGGCAAGCGATCTGGCGCGCAGGCTGTGCGCCTCGCCCATGTCATCTACGCGGGCAATCAGAAAAACTGCGGACAGCAACACCGTGAGCACGGTCACCGGCAACAGGGTCGCCAGCAACACGCC
>JAZKHK010000100.1:34896-59954 GCA_040385425.1 Pseudomonadota bacterium
CATGCGGCTTCTAATTTCAAGCGTTTTCATGGTGCACCCTCCCGACTTCTCAAACGCTCACGCAAGGCGGCAGCATCCAGGTTCAATCCGAGCGAGCGGGCCACGTGTTCGTTCACCGTCACACTGAAATCCTGGGAGTAGACCGGCGTTGCTGGCAAGGCCTTGCCCTGGATCACACTGCGGGCCATCGCGGCCGCTTGCAGCCCCATTTGGGTCGGTGTCACATGCAAAGCGAGCAAAGCACCCGCGCGCACATACGCAGGGGAAAACGCCACCAGCGGCACCTTGGCCCGAAAAGAGGCCAACAAAATATTCTGGATGCTGCTGCTGTTGAACAACTGGGGGTCCGCCACGGCCAGCAACAGATCAGCATCCTCCAGGACCCGTTTGAGACCAGGAAAAAGCGACTCATTCGGTCCGACAGTCGCGTCAATCAGCTCCAGCCCGTGCGTCTGGGCCAAGGCTTTCAAAGCCGGGGCATAAACTTGCGACTCCGCCCCCCACAACACGCCAATGCGACGCGCCGCAGGTAAAGCCAGCCGGGTCAGTTCGAGCTGACGGCTCATCGGCTGGTCGAGGTAAAGGGCTGAAAACTGGGACGATGACTTGCGCCCGCTCGCACGCAAGGTTCGCTCAAAACTGCTGCGCGGCAACAAGGTGCACAGCACCGGGGCGCGCGTATCCGCCTTGGCCAGCGCATTCGCGGCATCAGCACCCAGCGCCACAAAAATTTTGGGTTTCAACGAACCGGCCGCCGCCCACTCCTGGACGGTGAGTTGAAGCATGTCGTAGCGTGACAGGCCGCTATGTTCAAGTTCTCCAATCAGGGCCTCTGCCGCCTCGACATAGGCCGGACTGCGCTCGCTGCTGACAATCACCACGGTCAAATCGGCTGCGCGCACGGAAGCTCCCGTGAAAAAAACAAGGCCAAAAGACAACAGCAGGAAACGCAAGAAAAAGAGCATGCGTGGGGGCTCAGTTTTCCAGTTTCAACATCACGAAGGCTTGTTTTCTGAAATAAAACGCCTCCTGGAAATCTGGATTGGCAGGTCCCAGGTTCTGCACCACAAAAGACACCTCGCCCCGCTGACGGCCAAAACGCAGCGGCCACCCCACGCGCACGTCGGTGCGACTCATCGCTGGCATCATAGGCGCCGCTCCCGGAAAATTAGTCGTGTCAGTCTGGCTGTACATCACACTCAAATCGACCCCACCCGGCAACTTCTGCGTCAGCATGAGTCCCGAACTCAGGTACGGTTGCGGCTTGTAAGTTGTGTTGCCATTGTCGGTCCAGCCGCTGTCAACCAGCGACTGGTTCAAGATCACTTGGCCGCCACGCCAGGGGCGCCATTTCAACTGGTACTCAATACCGTGAATATCAAAATTCTCGACGTTGGCGAAATCAATGGCTTGTCCCCCGGTAAACCATGCATCCGGGTGCGGGTAACCCACGAATTTGATGGAATCGCGCACCGCTTCATGGAACAAGCGCACATCCAGGTTCATACCCAGACCTGGGAAGTCACCAAGATAACCAATTTCACGAGAAAGCACTTTCTCAGCTTGCACACCACCGCGCGAAGCGCTGTAAACAGCCACACCCGGTGCACCGCCAATATTGAAGTAGTAACGGGTATTACTGAACTTTTCGTAGGTACTGGGCGGGCGTTGTCCCTCGGACACGCCCCAGCGCAAAGTCTGCCCCTCTGCCGCATGCCAGTTGAACATCACCCTGGGCATGAAACTGTTGCCGTTGATGCTGCTTTTCTCGAACAGGCCCCCTACATTGAGAAGCAGGCTGGGATGAATACGCCATTCCACATTACCAAACAGACGTGAAAAATCCGTCACAAAGTCGGCATCCGTGTCATACAGCGCTTTGGACGTCACACGTTCCTGGCGCAACTCAGCGCCCCAGACGGCACGCAAATTGTTGTTTTGTCGAACCGTGTGCTGAAAGGACAACTGATCGCTGCTGGCTTTCCCGCCGATATCAAAAGCAACAATGCCGCTAAAGAGCGGAAACAGATTGGCGGTATCAACAGGGAAAGTATCCCGGGTTGACTCTGTCGTATGAGAAAAACTCAGTGCGATATCTTCGTTTTCACTGAAGCTGCGGTGCCAATCCATTTGGACAAAAGACATTTCCGTCAAACGATCTCGCACGTTGTTACCGATATTCCCAGCAAACCCCACGCCAGCATTAATAGCCGTCTGCCCGGCACGCACTTCGAGCTGACTACCCGCGCCCAGACGCACATCACCCCGAAAATTGATACGCGACACTGTATCGGGGCCACTTGACCCGGACAAGCCGGCATCAGCCCGACGATCGACCCCCAAACGAAAATTGCCGGCCTCGGCAGCCCAACCGATGCTGGCTCGCGCATCGTTGATGCTGTTGTCTCCGGAGGCCACATGCGCTTGCAAGCCCAGCGTCTCCACCGGGTCTCGCGTCACGATGTTGATCGTGCCTAAAAACGCGCGGGCGCCATAAGCGGCCGAATTGGAACCGCGCAGTACTTCGATGCGCTCAATATCCTCAATGGCCACCGTTTGCAGACCCGTACTCGTCTGTCCCAGAAAAAACGGCGAATAAACCGAGCGGCCATCCACCAGCAACTGATTGCTGTTTGAAAAAGCTGTCAAATTATTGTGATAACTGACCTGCGGTGCCCCGGCCTCAAATGAATTGCTGACGCGAAACCCCGGAACCAGCCGCATCAGGTCAGCCACGTCGCGGGCACCGGACAGGCGAATCATCTCGCGGTCCAGCACCGTGACCGCGCCCGGCGTCTCGTCCAGGCGCTGCGGTAGTCGTGAGACGGACAAGACAATGGGCATGTCGCCCAAAAAGTCCTTCTCTGATACGGACTCAGGCGCTTGCGCCCAAGCGACGCTGGCCCAACCCAGCAGGGAGGTGAGGCAGATGCATTGACCCAACGACGGGTTCAGTAATATTTTGTTACGCATCCGACCATTTTGCCTTGTCGGCGGACCGCCCCGACCGGGGCACTGATCAGGGGCGTCTTAGCCTCTGAATTTCACAGTCACTTCCGCCACGCGCTTGCCGAACAATTTGGCCGTGTCCAGGTCGCCCTGCAGCATTTCAGCTGGTGACGAATCCGACGGCGATTGCGCCATGGCACCGGCGAAGGAGCCGACGTAATTGATGTCATTGCGCTGGGCGGCTTTGGCGTTGCTGGGCATCAGGGCGGTGCCGACCCAGATGCCGCCTTGCTGCATGGCCAGCGTGAACAGGTAGTGCAGAGTGGACAACTTGTCGCCGTTCATGGTGGCGCTGTTGGTGAAGCCGGCAAAAACCTTGTCTTTCCAGGCCTGGCTGAACCAGGGCTTGCTCGACGCGTCGGCAAACTTCTTGAACTGCCAGCTCACGCTGCCCATGTAGGTGGGGGAGCCCATGATGATGGCGTCGGCGGCATTGAGCAGGGCCCAATTGGCGTCAGTCAGGTTACCTTCGGCGTCGATGGCCACCAGTTCGGCGTTCGCGCCCTCTGCCACGGCTTGCGCCATGCGCAGGGTGTGACCATAACCCGAGTGAAAAACTACTGCTATTTTTGCCATTTTGAATACTCTTTAGGTAAGTTAAGGGAGGGAGAAAACATCAAACGCCGAGATCAAACACCAGCACTTCGGCCTCTTTGGCCTGGTCGAGTGTCAGTTGATTCTCGTCTTCAATCAAGGCCGCATCGCCCGTGGCCAGCGCCACGCCGTTGACGCTCAGCGCGCCGCGAACCAGATAGACATAACTCTTGCGGGTGGAATCCAGCGACAGCGACAGCGTCTGGGCGCCATCCAGCAAACCGGCGTACAAGCGCGCATCCGCATGAATCGTGACAGAGCCGTCCTGTCCGTCGGGCGAGGCCACCAGGCGCAGCTTGCCTTGTTTCTCGGCATCTGAAAAGGTTTTTTGCTCGTAGCTTGGCGACACGCCCCGCACATTGGGCTCAATCCAGATCTGCAGCAAATGGGTGGTGTCATTGGGCGCATGGTTGAACTCACTGTGCTGCACGCCGGTGCCGGCACTCATGCGCTGCACATCGCCGGGCGGAATGGTTTTGATATTGCCCATGCTGTCCTTGTGCGCCAGCAAGCCGCTGATCACGTAGGTGACGATCTCCATGTCGCGGTGGCCATGGGTGCCAAAGCCTTTACCTGGGGCAATCCAGTCTTCGTTGATGACCCGCAGATTCCCCCAGCCCATGTGCTGCGGATCGTAGTACCCGGCAAACGAAAAACTGTGAAACGACTTGAGCCAGCCGTGGTCGGCATAGCCGCGCTCTTGTGATTGACGAACTCTCAACATGACACATGCTCCAAAGATTGATTGAATTCTTGACCTGAACTTTAGGCCGATCCGGCACAACAGCAGTCCACGGCATTTGATGGCATCATTCAAAATATTCGAATCAATAGGACCGTCAAATGCAAACCGCTCGTGATGTGCTGACCCCCGACGCTTTGTCCATGCTGCAAACCATTGCCGCCACAGGCAGTTTTGCCGCCGCCGCCCGCGACTTGGGCGTGGTCCCCAGCGCCCTGACCTACCGGGTGCGCCAGATCGAAGATGCGCTGGACGTGCTGCTGTACGACCGCAGTTCGCGCCAGGCCCGCCTGACCGAAGCCGGTGCCGAGTTGCTGCGTGAAGGCGCCCGCCTGCTGGCCGAAATTGATGCCGTGGCCAACCGGGTCAAGCGCGTGGCCACCGGCTGGGAGCCGCAACTGACCATCGCCGTGGACACCATCATCTCCAAGGCCACGGTGATGGAGCTGTGCGAAAGCTTTTTTGCGATGAGTCCGCCCACCCGCATCAGGCTGCGCGATGAAACCCTCTCCGGCACGCTGGAAGCCCTGACCTCGGGCCAGGCCGATCTGGCCGTGGGCGTGGCCGAGAGCAGCACCATCGCAGGCATTCACAGCAACCCGCTGGGCGACGTGCGTTTTGTGTATGCGGTGGCCCCGCATCACCCGCTGGCCAATACGCCGGAACCGCTCAAGGATGACTTGATTCAGCAGCACCGGGCCGTGGCCGTGGCCGACACCATCAGCCGTGGCCGTGGCATGACCTTTGGCTTGCTGGGCGGGCAAGAAGTGTTTACCGTTGCCACCATGAAAGACAAAGTGGACGCCCAGTTGCGCGGCCTGGGTGGCGGCTTTGTTCCCGAGAGCATGGCTCGCGTTTACATTGAAACCGGCCGCCTGGTCGTCAGGAATACAGACCGTCCGCAGCGGGTAGTGCGGCTCAATTACGCCTGGCGCAACGTCGCCTCATCGGGCCAGGGCCGCGCCCTGGCCTGGTGGCTGGGACAACTGGAAAGTCCGGCAACCCGGGCTGCTTTGCTGGAGCGGCATCGAGGCGTGTAAAGTGCCATACGGACGACAACATTTTTCAACCATTGAAAGCCCGGTTTATATGACCACATCCACACCAAAATCTAAAAATATCGCCGTTATCGGAGCGGGCATGGCGGGCGTCACATGTGCTCGCGCGCTGGTGCAAGCAGGCCATCAGGTCACGATTTTCGAGAAAAGCGCGGATATTGGCGGGCGCATGGCGACACGCGACAGCGCATTTGGCACGTTTGACCACGGCGCACAGTATTTCACGGTGCGCGACCCCCGGTTTACGCAGGCACTGCACACCGTGCCCGGCCTGTGCAAGGCCTGGAGCGCCAATTCCGTGCAAATTCTGGACGAACATGGCCAAGTGGCTGCGCCCGGCCTGCCAGCGCAAGACCCGCACTGGGTTCCCACAGAAGGCATGAAGACGCTTCCCACCCAAATGGCCAAGCAACTCAAGGTTGAGCTGGAAACCCGCGTCACGCACCTGGAACGCGATGCGCTCAAGGCCCACCTCTGGCAACTGCGCACCGAAGGTGCCGGCGGCGCACTGCATGTGTTTTCCGGATTTGATGCCGTGATACTGGCCTTGCCGGCACCACAGGCCAGCACGCTGTTGCAAACAGCGGAGCAAACCCGCAACCTGGCCCAGCAAATCGACAAGGTTGAAATTGCCCCGTGCTGGACCCTGATGCTGGCGTTCCCCCAAGCCATGCAGCCCGGTCTCATCACTCTGGGACCACAGTGGAATGCGGCGCGCAGCACGCACCACCGCCTTGCCTGGCTGGCCCGCGAATCCAGCAAACCGGGCCATTCCATCATCGAGCGCTGGACCGTGCAGGCCAGCATCGAATTTTCAAAAGAGCATTTGCAGGACGACGCCGCACGCGTGCAGGCCAAACTGCTGAAGGCTTTTTCGGAAGTCACCGGTATCCACGCCGAACCGGCGCATGTGGACATTCACCGCTGGGTTTATGCCCAAACCACCACGCCGCTGGGTCAATCCCACCTGTGGGACGGCAAAGCCGGCGTCGGCGTGTGCGGCGACTGGTGCCTGGGGCACCGGGTGGAAGACGCCTTTGTCTCCGGCCTGGAGCTGTCACAGGCCGTTGCCTGACGGAGAAGCGAGCGCGTGGGGGCTAGTCGCTACCGGGGCCGTTTTGCCCCCTCGCCCACCGGCCCGCTGCACGCCGGCTCGCTGGTAGCGGCGCTGGCCAGTTGGCTCGACGCCAAGGCGCATGGCGGGCAATGGCTGGTGCGCATTGAAGACGTGGACACGCCACGTTGCCTCCCCGGCATGGACCGCGTCATCCTGCAGCAACTGGCCGACTGCGGTCTGCACCCCGACGAGCCGCCCGTCTGGCAATCGCAGCGCAGCGGGCTTTATCAGCAGGCGCTGGACCAGTTGGTAGCGCAAAAACTGGCCTACCCGTGCGCCTGTTCGCGCAAAGACATTGAAACCGCCTTGCAGGCGCTGGGGCAAGGCCGCACGCGCCACGGCGAGCTGGTGTATCCCGGCACCTGCCGCGCGGGCTTGGGAGGCAAAACGGGACGCGCATGGCGGCTGCGAACTGATTTTTATAATTTTTTTGCATCAAATAGCCCTCTAGCCCTTGTGCAGCCTGCGCAAGAAGCTATTGATTCAATAGCAAATAAAAGCATTCACTGGACTGACCGCCGCCTGGGGCCGCAGCAGCAAGATGTCGAATCCGAGGTGGGCGACTTTGTCCTCAAGCGTGCGGATGGCTGCTTTGCCTACCAGCTCGCCGTGGTGGTGGACGATGCGGCGCAAGGCGTGACCGACGTGGTGCGCGGGGAAGATCTGGCGGACAACACGGCGCGGCAGATCCTGCTGCAGCGATGCCTCAGCCTGCCGACGCCGCGCTATCTGCACACGCCCCTGGTGCTGGGGGCGGATGGGGAGAAGTTGTCCAAGCAGAACGGGGCGATGGCACTGGATACGTCGGACCCGCTGGCGGCGCTGAACCGGGCGGGTTTGCTGCTGGGGCTGCCATCAGGCCATGGCGCTGTGGCGGGGGCATTGGCCTTGTGGGTTCGTGTTTGGCGGGGGTTTTTGTTGCTTCCTCACTTTCCCCACTCACGCCCCCCGCCCTCTCTCGCCCCGCCGGGCGAAAGAGGGAGCTAACAGCCACATTTGGCCGCGTTTTTAAAGGTAGCGAGTTCATCTTGAAACGCTAACTTTGACTGTTGGAATTTCAACGCTTGACTCGTTCTGGCTTTTCGCTGCCTGCAATCCGCCCCCACAAATCAGGTTTCCCCAACGACACGCATGGCGCTACGCCACAACTCCCACTCAACACTCACAACCCAACGCACCATAGCGCGTGTACTTCCCACCTTCAAACACAAGGCCAAATGTGGCAGTTAGCCCCCCTTTCCGCCCCGGCGGGGGTGGAAAGGGGTTGGGGGATAGGGGGGGAAATTACAATCCCCCACCGTGAACGATACAAACCAACCCACCCCCACCCCTGCGCCAGCAGAAAAAACACGCAGCCCCCGCATCCGCGGCAGCATGCCCGAAGGCGTCGCCTATCCCAAAGAAATCAAAAGCTTTGTCCGCCGCGCTGGCCGCATCACCACCGGCCAGACCAAAGCCTTTGAAGACATGGGCCCCAAATTTCTCTTCCCCTACCAGGCAAGTGCTATTGATTTCGTAGCTGCTTACGCAGATGCGACGGGGGCTAGGGGCCTAAATGATGCTCAACAAGGCCCCGTTATCCTGGAAATCGGCTTTGGCATGGGTGAAGCCACCGCGCATATCGCCGGGGTGATGCCGGAGAAAAACTTCCTGTGCTGCGAGGTCCATGAACCCGGCGTGGGCGCCCTGCTCAAGCGCATTGGTGAAAACGGATTGACCAACATCCGCATCGTGGCGCACGATGCCGTCGAGGTCATCGACAACATGCTGCCGCTGCAAAGCCTGGATGGCGTGCATATCTTTTTCCCCGATCCCTGGCACAAGAAAAAACACAACAAACGCCGCCTGATCCAGTCACCGCTGATTGCCAAACTGGCGGCGCGCCTCAAGGTCGGCGGCTACCTGCACTGCGCCACCGACTGGCAGCCCTACGCCGAGCAAATTCTGGAAGTGCTCAGTGCCGAGCCGCTGCTGAAAAACACCGCCACGCAGAGTCATCCCGAACTGGCAGGCTACGCGCCCAAGCCGCATTACCGCCCTTTGACCAAATTTGAAAATCGCGGCATCAAGTTGGGACATGGCGTGTGGGATGTCGTGTTTGAGCGGGTGTAAACGCCAGCCTGCGGTAGTCCGCTAGCGCTTATGACGCCCTCTTCTGGTCATTTTGTGCCGCCCGCCCGCAACGGTGTCGGGCCGAGTTGCATCGGCCTGCCCGGCGGATCGTGGCGCACCACCCTGGACTTTCTGGCCGAGCGCTTCACAGCCATCGGGCAAGAGGTCTGGCACCAGCGCATGGTCGATGGCGATGTGGTGGACGAGCACGGCATCACCCTCACGCCCCACAGCCTGTACCAGGGCCATAGGCGGGTGTACTACTACCGTGCAGTGCCAGACGAGGCGCGCATTCCGTTTGACGAAGTCATCCTGTTTCAGGACGAGCAACTGATTGTGGTGGACAAGCCACATTTTCTGCCGGTGGTGCCGTCAGGCGGCTATTTGAACGAGACGGTGCTGGTGCGGCTCAAACAAAAGCTGGGCATCGACACGCTGGTGCCGGTGCATCGCATTGACCGCGACACGGCGGGCCTGGTGATGTTCTCGGTGCAGCCCGACACCCGCGCCCAGTACCACGCCCTGTTCAGCCAGCGCACCGTCAAGAAAACCTACGAGGCGGTGGCACCCTGGCGTGCCGACCTGCAGTTTCCGCTGACGCGCGAGAGCCGCATTGTCGAAGCCGGGCACTTCATGCTGCAACACGAGGTGGCGGGTTCGCCCAACGCCGTGACCGAGATGGATGTAATTGAAGTGCGCGGCGATCTGGCGCGCTACCGCTTGAGCCCCGTGACCGGCAAACGCCACCAATTGCGCGTGCACATGGCGGCCCTGGGCCTGCCGATCAAGGGCGACGGCCTGTACCCGACCCTCACGCCCGAGGGACACATCGATTACGCGAATCCCTTGCAACTGCTGGCCAAAAGCGTGGAATTCACGGACCCGGTGACCGGGCAACGCCGACACTTCGAGAGCGCACGGCAACTGATGCTGCCACCCGCGCCCTAACCCCTAAGCCATTCCTGGCAGCAGGGTTAAGACATCGAAAAATTCCATTTATAAGATACATTTATCGTGCATCTTATAAATTTTGAAAGGTTTTTTTTTCATGAGTTCCTGCGCCACCAACCACGTCACCCCTGAAGCCATCTACCCATTTGATGCGCGCGGTGTTGCCAAACGATTCCGCCATGCCGCAATTTTTGGTGCATTGGATGCGCTGCAGCCCGGTGAAACCATGCGTTTTTGCAACGACCACGACCCGATTCCCCTGCTGCACCAGCTCGTTGCCCGTTACGGCACGGCCGTCTCCATCCAATACGTGCAGCGCGAACCGGGTGAGATCGTCATCGATTTCAACTGCATCTGATCGACTCCATCAGCGCCCCGGGATGTTGCGTCCCGGGTCATCTGCGCTCGCTACAGCCAACCCCAGCTTGGCGAGTGCGTCAAGGCCACCCCCACGATATAAGCCGCACTGAGCAGCGCCGCAACAAAAAAGGGCAAACGTTGCGGCTCGGGCGTGTTCCGGCCCAAAGCCCGCATTCCCAACAAGATATAGGCCAACAGCGCCAGTACCTTGGCCGTGAGCCAGCCATTGACAAACGGGTATTGCCCGATGCGCCAGGCCAGCCATAGCGCCGAACTCAGCAACACCGTGTCCACCAAGTGCGGCGCAACCCGCAGCACCCGCCACTGCCGCCAGGGTTTGGACTGCAACTGAAGCACACCGCGCACCATGAACAGACTGATGCTGAGCGCGACACAGCTCATGTGCAGGTGTTTTACAAAAAAGTAATTCACAATTTTTGTGATTCAGAGGCGATTGGCTCTTCGGTCAAACTCATCGCCCCGGGACTTTATAGATGAAGAATCGAATCAGCCGTCTTTGCCGTCAAGGCGGGTTTGCATCAACCAGGGCGTGAAAATCCACAGGTAAATCAGAAACGCGACACTCCAGGCGGCGCCCGCCACGACCAGTGCCGTCGTGTACAAGGAAGGCACTGCCAAAGGCACCAGCACACGAAACACGGCAGCCCCCATCACCAGACCATAAGCCCAGACCTCGGGCGCCGACGCCTGGATGGGCCGACCCGTGTGCCCGCGCGCCGTGCGGGTGATCATGCCGATGATGAGGCCGCCGGTGGCACCGACTGCCAGCGCGTGCACGCCTGCCGAGACCGGCACGATGCCGATCTGGGCCAGGGCCAACAGCCACAAACCCGCTGCAATCCAGGCATAGGCGGCATGCAAAATCCACAAGACCGGCCGCCCCCGGGTCACCATCGGACGCCAGCCTGCCAGGCGTTTGAGATGCAGGCCGCTGGCCAGCGCCAGCACAAACATGCCGACTGCGCCGGGAGGCGCAAAAACCCAGAGCGCCAGCCCCAAGGCGGTGACGCCCAGCGTCACCCGCTCAATCCAGGGTTTTGAAGTCAGCTTCAAACCCGGCGTAACCGTCATGGTGAACATCGGAACCACACGCCCGGCAATCACGCATTCAATCATCACGATCAGCGCCAGAGCGGCATATAAAGGCGTCAGGGCGGATACATTCAGCACGCCGCTCGCGGCCAGATGAAACACCAGATTGGCCGACGCCAGCAGCGCCAGAATCAGGCCCATCGGCAGATTGCGGAAATTGCGCGCCCGCAGGAACAATGTGACCAGGATGGCCGCCACCAGCGGCAACAGCGCCACATCCAGCACGGCATAAAGCGAATAAGGCCCCAGCACCGAGGCCAAACGCGCCGCCAGCCACAGCAACGCCAACGCTGCCAATAAGGGACCACGCGGCGTGGCCAGCCCGGTCCAGGCTTTGCCCGCGGTCATCAAAAACCCCACGATGATGGCCACCGCAAAACCAAACAGCATCTCATGGGCATGCCACAACAACGGCGGCACATTCGTCGCCAAGGGCACGGCGCCCAAAAACAGGGCCACCCACAGGGGCACGATCAAAGCGGCAAGTAGCGCACCACCGAGATAGAAAGGTCGAAACCCCAATCGCAGAAAAGGCAAGTCCTTGGGCAACTGCGAAGCTGCTTTGACCTGATCAAAAATGGGCAATGAATCTGGTTTCATGATGACGGGATGAGCAAGGCATCCGGTATTTTTTAATAAATGCATTTTACATGCATCTTAATTTTTGTCTGGCCTAAAATGAGGACAGAAGCACATACATTGAAGGGAACCCATGAGACTGACGGAATACACCGACTACACCCTGCGGGTTTTGATGTTTTGCGCCCTCCACCCGGAGCGCTCAGTCACCATTGCAGAATTGGCCGAGAGCCACGCGGTCTCCAAAAATCATTTGATGAAAATTGTCAACGACCTGGCACGCCAGGGCTTGCTGCAAACCACGCGCGGGCGCGGCGGCGGTCTGCGGCTGCTGAAACCGGCAGCCGACATCCGCATCGGCGATGTGGTGCGCATGACGGAGACCGACTTCCGGATGGTGGAGTGCTTTGATGCCAACCACAATGCCTGCACCCTCACCGCCCATTGCCAGTTGAAACAGGTTTTCAAGACCGCGCTCCAAAGCTACCTGGCCGAACTCGACAAGGTCACGCTGGCCGACATCACTCGCACGCAGACCGGCAACGGGCTCAGTCTGGTGTCGGTGAGCGACATCAAGCGGTCTGCCCTCAAATCTCCAAGCCCAATCGACCTCTAGCCCCCGTCGAATATGCGCAAGAAGCTATAAAAACAATAGCAAATAAAGCAGAACTTGTGATATTGTCATTTCCGATTGTTTTATTCATTACCTTGATGCGAAAGCGTGTCCGTATGGCCTTGATGATGAGCGCACGATGCACCCGCGCTAACCGCTTGTTGTATCGCCATGGCCACGCATTCCTGCTGCTCTGCGCCGCCTTGGCCGCACCTTGCGCGATGGGCGCAACAGCGCCCGAGGCGAGCGCCACCACGCTCAAAGTGGCGATGGATGACAACTACCCGCCCTATATCTTTCGCAATGCCAACGGCACACTGGACGGTTACCTGGTCGATGTCTGGAAACTGTGGGAGCGCAAGACCGGCGTGCCGGTTGAACTGCTGGCCAGCGACTGGGACAAAGCCAAAGAGCGCATGCAGACGGGCCAGGCGCAAGTGATCGACACCATTTTTCAGACACCCGCGCGAGAAAAAACACTCGACTTCACGCCCGCCTACGCCCAGATTCCGGTGGCGATCTACACCCATGCCGGGATTGGCGGCATCACCGGAACCCAAAACTTGCAAGGCTTTCTGGTCGGCGTCAAAGCGGGCGATGCCTGCGTTGACAACTTGAAACAGGCCGGCGTCACAACGCAGCAGCCCTACCCCAACTATGAAACGCTGATGCAGGCAGCGATTGCCGGGCAGATCCGGATCTTCTGCCTGGATGAGCCGCCCGCCAATTACCTGCTCTATAAAAATCACGCCGAGAAAGATTTCAACAAGGCCTTCCAGCTCGACCAGGGCGAGTTTCATCGGGCCGTTCATAAAGGCGATGCGTCAACGATGGCGCTGCTGATGCGCGGTTTTGCCGCCATCTCCCCCGCCGAAGAGCAGGCCTTGCGCGACAAGTGGATGGGGACCCAGCTCAAGTCGTCGCCCTATGTCAATTATCTGGCCTACGCCCTGCTCGCTACGGGGGTGATCGGCGCCTTGTTGCTGCTGTGGGGCGCCACCCTGCGCCGCCGAGTCAAGCAGCACACCGCCGAACTGGAGGCTGAGCGTGCCCGCCTGCGGGTGTTGCTGGAATCCATGCCGGATCTTGTCTGGATGAAAGACCGCGTGGGGGTCTATCGCTTCTGCAATCCGATGTTTGAACGCTTTTTTGGCGCCAAAGAGGCGAACATCGTCGGCAAGACCGATTACGATTTTGTGGACAAGGAACTGGCCGACTTCTTCCGGGCGCATGACTGCAAGGCGATTGAAGCCGGTCAACCGACCGTCAACGAAGAATGGATCACGTTTGCCGACGATGGCCACCGGGCCTTGCTGGAAACCACCAAAACGCCGATGCGCAATGCCAAAGGCGAACTGATGGGTGTGCTGGGGGTGGCCCGTGACTTCACCGAGCGCAAGAAGATCGAACAGGCTTTGCAGGAGAGCGAAAACCGGCTGCACACGATTCTCGACAGCGTGGAGGCGTGCATTTACATCAAAGACAAGGATTTCCGCTATCAATACGCCAACCAAAGCTTGCGCGACCTGTATGGCAAGCCCATGGAAGACATTCTGGGGCGCGAAGACAGCGACTTTTTTGATGCTCAAACGGTTGCCAATCTGCGCAACAACGACCGCCGTGTGATGGAGCACGGCGAACGCGTCGCGCTGGAGGAGGTCAACACCAACACCCGCAATGCGGTCACCAGTGCCTACCTCTCGGTCAAACTGCCACTGCGCGACAAGGACGGTCTTATCTACGGCTTATGCGGCATCTCCACCGACATCACCGAGCACAAACAGCTCGAAGCGTCATTGCGGGTGGCGGCAGCCGCTTTTGAGTCCCAGGAAGGCATGCTGATCACCGATGCCAACAACCGCATCCTGCGCATGAACCAGTCGTTCGCGGAAATGTCCGGCTACTCGGCCCAGGAAGTCGTAGGCCAATCGCCGCGCATTTTTTCATCAGGCCGCCACGACGCCGACTTTTACGCAACGATGTGGGCCACGATCAAAAAAGACGGCAGTTGGCAAGGCGAAATGTGGGACCGCCGCAAGAACGGTGAAATTTATCCCAAATGGATGACCATCACCGCCGTCAAAGGCAGCGATGGCGTGCTGACCAATTACGTCGCCACCCACACCGATATCACCGAACGTAAAAATGCGGAAGGACAGATCCGCAATCTGGCTTTCTATGACCCCCTGACCTCCCTGCCCAACCGCCGCTTGCTGGCCGACCGTCTGCAGCACGCCCTCGCGTCGAGCATGCGCACCGGGCGTGAGGGTGCGCTGCTGTTCATCGACCTCGATAACTTCAAAACGCTGAACGACACGCTCGGCCACGACAAAGGCGACCTCTTGCTGCAGCAAGTGGCCCAACGCGTGAACGGCTGTATTCGTGAGGGCGATACGGTGGCCCGCCTGGGGGGAGACGAGTTTGTCGTGATGCTGGAGAATTTGAGCAACAACTGCAGCGAGGCCGCCGACCAGGCCAAAACGGTGGGCGAAAAGATACTCTGCGCCCTGCATGAGCCCTTCGAGCTGGCCCCAGGGCAAGACTACCGCAGCAGTTCCAGCATCGGTGTCACGCTGTTCGACGCGCCCCATAACAACAGCGAAGATCTGATGAAGCGCGCCGACTTGGCGATGTACCAGGCCAAGGCCGCCGGGCGCAATGCCTTGCGCTTCTTCGACCCGGCCATGCAAGCCGCCGTCAGCGCCCGTGCCGCCCTGGAAGCCGATTTACGCGATGGCCTGAAACGGGAGCAGTTTGTGCTGCATTACCAGCCGCAGGTCAATGACGCCGGACACGTCACCGGCGCCGAGTCGCTGCTGCGCTGGCAACACCCGCAACGCGGCCTGGTGCCGCCGAACGAGTTCATTCCCCTGGCCGAAGACACCGGGCTGATCCTGCCGCTGGGCAACTGGGTGCTGGAAACCGCCTGCCGCCAATTGGCCCAATGGGCGGCTGATCCGGCGCGGGCCGAGCTGTGCATGGCGGTCAACGTGAGTGCCGGGCAAATGCATCAAACCGATTTTGTCGAGCGGGTGCTCGCGGTGCTGGTGCAAACCGGCGCCAACCCGAAGCGGCTCAAGCTGGAGCTGACGGAAAGCCTGCTGCTCAATGACATCGAAGACACGATTAGCAAGATGAACCGGCTGAAAACCCATGGCGTCAGCTTTTCGCTCGACGACTTTGGCACCGGCTACTCCTCGCTCTCGTACCTGAAGCGGCTACCGCTGGAACAGTTGAAGATTGATCGCTCTTTTGTGCGCGACATCCTGACCGATCCCAACGATGCCGCCATTGCCCGCACCGTGGTGGCGCTAGCGCACAGTCTGGGTCTGACCGTCATTGCCGAGGGCGTGGAAACCGAAGCGCAGCGTGAACTGCTGGCCCGGCAGGGCTGCTACGCCTACCAGGGCTACCTGTTCAGCCGTCCCCTGCCGATTGCGGCGTTGGAGGACTTCCTGGCGCGTTCGCGCGAATAGCGAACCTAAAAGCCTGCAGCGGTGCTGCAGGCTGGATTTCAGAGCAAATTAAGAGCCAAATAGGGCTCTAGCCCCTATGATACAAGCGTGAGTAGCTATTAAAACAATAGCAAATCAAAGCTTGGCAGAAACCCATGCCATCACGCTCGCCAGGGCGGCGGGCAGTTGGGCGGGCTCGGTGCCACCGGCCATCGCCATGTCGGGCTTGCCGCCGCCTTTGCCGCCGACTTGGCCCGCAATGAAGTTGACCAGCTCACCGGCCTTGACCTTGGCCGTGCTGTCGGGGGTAACGCCAGCCGCGATTTGCACCTTGTCGCCCTCGACGGCAGCCAGCACGATGACGGCGGTTTTCAGCTTGTCCTTAAGCTTGTCCATGGTCTCGCGCAGGGTCTTGGTGTCAGCGCCTTCCAGCATCGCCACCAGCACCTTGACGCCATTCACCAGCACTGCCTGGGTCACCAGCTCGTCGCCCTGGGCGGACGCCAGTTTGCCCTTGAGCGCAGCGACTTCTTTCTCCAGCGCCTTGACGTGGTCGAGCACGCTGGCAATGCGGTCGGTGACTTCCACCACCGGCGCCTTGAGCGCGCCAGCGACTTGGGTCACGGTGTCTTCGAGGTCTTGCAGGTAGGTCAGTGCGTTCTGGCCGGTGACGGCTTCGATGCGGCGCACGCCGGAAGCAACACCGCTCTCGGCCACCACCTTGAACAGGCCGATGTCGCCAGTGCGGGCAACGTGGGTGCCGCCGCACAGTTCGCGGCTGGCGCCGATGTCGAGCACACGCACTGACTCGCCGTACTTTTCGCCGAACAGCATCATGGCGCCGGTTGCCTGGGCTGATTCAATGTCCATCACGCGCGACTGGGTTGCGGCGTTGGTCAAGATTTCAGCGTTGACACGGGCTTCGATTTCCTTGATTTGCGCATCGGTGACGGGGGCGTTGTGGGCAAAGTCAAAGCGGGTGCGCTCGGCGTTCACCAGCGAACCTTTTTGCTGCACATGCTCGCCCAGCACTTCGCGCAGGGCTTTGTGCATCAAGTGGGTCACGCTGTGGTTGCGCTCGGTGGCGGCGCGCAAGGCGGCATCGACATGGGCGGTGACGGCGTCGCCGACTGTGAGCGTGCCGCTGGCCAAGGTGCCGTGGTGACCGAACACATCGGCCTTGATCTTTTGGGTGTCGCCCACTTCAAACAGGGCTGCATCGCAGAAGATGGCGCCGGCGTCGCCGACCTGGCCGCCGCTCTCGCTGTAAAACGGGGTCGTTTCCAGCACCACCACCCCGGTTTGACCGGCTTTTAGCGCTGTAGCCGGCGTCCCATCTACGTAGAGCGCTACAACTTTAGTAGCTTGCGTCAGGCTGTCGTAGCCGACGAAGTCATTGCCCTCGCCGCTGTATTCCAGCGCTTTATCCATCTTGAACTTGCCTGCTGCGCGGCCCTTGGCCTTTTGCTGCTCCATGGCGGCAGCAAAACCAGCCTCGTCCACGCTCAAACCGCGCTCGCGGCAGACATCGGCTGACAGGTCGAGCGGGAAGCCGAAAGTGTCGTGCAGCTTGAACGCCACCTCGCCCGGCAGCACTTGAACACCGCCTTCAAGTGCGGCATCCAGAATCTGCATGCCGTTTTCCAGTGTTTCAAAGAAGCGCTCTTCTTCGGCTTTCAACACTTCGGTAATGCGTTTTTCGTCGGTCTTGAGCTTGGGGTAAGCCTCGCCCATGAGCGCCACCAGATCGGGCACCAGTTTGTGGAAAAACGGCGTCTTTTTGTCCAGCTTGTAACCGTGGCGGATGGCGCGGCGGATGATGCGGCGCTGCACATAACCGCGCCCTTCGTTGGAAGGCGTCACGCCGTCGCTCACCAAAAAGGCGGTGGCGCGGATGTGGTCGGCGATCACGCGCAGGCTCTTGTTGCCCAGGTCGGTGCAGCCGGTTTCGCGGGCGGCGGCCTTGATCAGCGCGTCAAAAATATCGATTTCGTAGTTGCTGTGCACGTGTTGCAGGATGGCGGCGAGGCGCTCCAGCCCCATACCTGTATCGACGCAGGGTGCGGGCAACTTCACCAAGCTGCCGTCGGGCTGCATGTCAAATTGCATGAACACGTGGTTCCAGATTTCGATGAAACGGTCGCCGTCTTCACCCGGGCTGCCGGGCGGGCCGCCGGGGATGTGCTCGCCGTGGTCGTAGAAAATCTCGGAACAGGGACCGCAAGGGCCGGTGTCGGCCATCATCCAGAAGTTGTCGGAGGCGTATTTTTTGCCCTTGTTGTCGCCAATGCGCACGATGCGGTCGGCAGGCAAGCCGATTTCCTTGTGCCAGATGTCATAGGCTTCCTGGTCGTCGATATAGACCGTGACCAGCAGTTTCTCGGCGGGCAGGCCGTACACCTGCGTCAACAGTTCCCAGCCCCACTTGAGCGAATCGCGCTTGAAGTAGTCGCCAAAGCTCCAGTTACCCAGCATCTCGAAGAAGGTGTGATGACGCGCGGTGTAGCCCACGTTCTCCAGATCGTTGTGCTTGCCGCCGGCGCGCAGGCAGGCTTGGACCGAGGCGGCGCGCACATAGGAGCGCTTGTCGGTGCCCAAAAACACGTCCTTGAACTGCACCATGCCCGAGTTGGTGAACATCAGCGTCGGGTCGTTGCCCGGAACGAGCGGGCTGCTGGGCACCACGGTGTGTCCCTTGGATTCAAAGAAATCCAGAAATATCTTGCGGATATCGGCAACGGAAGCGGTGGTGACAGGTGTGTTCATGGAGGGCGAAAAGGGTTGAATAATTCTTGGGGCGAAGCGGCTGCAATCTATAAAACAGGATCGCAGCCGTCCACCAAAACCGTTAATTTTAAGTCATCAGGCTGGCGGACGCTGACTTTCAAGGAAGGCAAAAACTGCCGGATCGTCGCAAAAAGCCACGTTGAATCTGATCCACGGGCTGGGTTGCAGATCCGGGCTGAACAAATGACCGGGGCCAAGCAAAATATCCTGCTCGGCCGCCTTGTAGGCCAGTTCGGTAGCACTGGGTATGTCAGGGTGCCGGGCCCATAGAAAAATGCCCGCCTTGGGCTCCGAAAAAATCTCGAAACCGATCTTCAGTAGCCGGTTTGCCGCGCCTTCATGCGCCTTCGCCAGGCGTTCACGCAAGCCCTTGACGTGCTTGCGCCAGCGCCCATCGACCAATGCACCGTAGGCCAGCCGCTCGCTGAATTCGGACGAGGTCAGGCCCGAAATCATCTTGAGCTGGGCCAGGTCTTCAAGCAGGTCCGGGCTGGCTGCCAAATAACCGACCCGGATATTGGGCGAAATCGTCTTGGAAAAACTGCTGATGTAAACCACCCGGCGCAACTGGTCCAGGCTGGCCAGCGAGGGCCGCGGCTCGGGGTCCAGGTCGGCGTAGATATCGTTCTCCACCACCAGAAAATCATGCTTGTCCGCCAACTGCATGACACGGTGCAGATGCGCCAACTGGGCGACAGAGCCGGTGGGACTTTGCAGCCGCGGCTGGGTAAAAAAGACCTTGGGCTGGTGCTCGATCACCAAGCGCTCCAGCGCCTCCAGGTCATAGCCATTGGGCGTGCGCGGCACGCCGATCAGGCGTGCCCCCAGAAAACGCAGCGAAAACAGCAAATTGGGGTAACCGGGCTCATCCACCAGCACTGCGTCGCCGGGCCGCACCAGGCGCCGTGCCACCAGATCCATCGCCTGGCTGGAGCCGTGCGTGAGCAGCACCTGCTCCGAGGTGACGGCAATCTCCTGCTCTTTGAGCAAGCCGCGAACGACTTGGCGCAAGGGCGGATAGCCTTTGGGCTCGCCGTAACCGCCCAGATCCACATTGTCAGCCGCCAGGTTGCGCAGGCTACGCCGCACCCCCTCCTGGAACAGCCATTCACTGGGCATCCAGCCGCAACCCGGTTTCATGCGCAGCGCCCGGTTTTCGAAAATACGGCGCAGGTACCACATCGAATCAAAGCTGAAATTAGGCCCGTGGCCCGGCACCTCGGCATGGCTCATGGGCCGGTGCTTCACAAAAAACCCCGAATGAGGACGCGAAGCAAAGTAGCCCTGCGCCACCAGCCGGTCATAGGCATCGACCACGGTGAAAACACTCACTTTATGGGCATGGGCGAACTGCCGGATGGATGGCGCTTTGGAACCCGTTCTCAATGACCCATCCTGAATAACTTGACGAAATCCTTCAACAATTTGCAGGACCAGAGGGGTCGAGCTCTGAGGATTGAGAGAAAACATGAAGAAGACCTTAGGGTTTGTATGTACAGGGCTAGCCTACTGCACAGTGCACCCCAAAAAAGAGGCTAGGTGTATATGGTAGTCCGCGTTGCGGGGGCCTACATTCACTAAAGTTTACAAACAACCTTCTGGAGTGATATGCACCGCGAACCCCAACTGAAAAATGCTACCTTGATGGCCCGTCGTCAGGCCGCCATTCCACGCGGCGTCGGCCAAAGCCACGAAGTTTTTATCGCACGCGGTGAAAACGCCGAAATCTGGGATGTGGAAGGCAAGCGCTACATTGATTTCGCAGGCGGCATTGCCGTGCTCAATACCGGTCACCGCCACCCTGCCATTGTGGAAGCCGTCAAAGCCCAGCTGGATCTCTACACCCACACCTGCTTTCAGGTTCTGGCGTATGAGCCTTATGTGGAACTGGCCGAGCGCATCAATGCACTGGCGCCGGGCAACTTTGCCAAGAAGACGCTGTTTTTGACCACCGGCTCCGAAGCGGTCGAAAACGCCATCAAAATTGCGCGCGCCCATACCAAACGTCCTGCCGTTATCGCCTTCACCAGCGGCTACCACGGCCGCACGCTGCTCACGCTGGGCCTGACTGGCAAAGTGGCGCCTTACAAGCTGGGCTTCGGACCGTTCCCCGGAGAAATTTTCCACGCGCAGTTCCCCAATGCGCTGCACGGCATCAGCGTGGATGACTCCATTGCTTCCATTGAAACCATCTTCAAAAACGACGTGGAAGCCAGCCGCGTGGCCGCCATCATCGTGGAACCCGTGCAAGGCGAAGGCGGCTTCAATGTGGCCCCCACCGATTTCCTGCAACGCCTGCGCGCCCTGTGCGACCAGCACGGCATCCTATTGGTCGCTGACGAAGTCCAAACTGGTGCAGGACGCACTGGAACGTGGTTTGCCATGGAGCACAGCGGTGTGGCACCCGACATGATCACCATTGCCAAATCCATGGCCGGCGGCTTCCCGATCTCAGCGGTGGTTGGACGCGCCGAAGTCATGGACGCACCGGCGCCCGGCGGCTTGGGCGGCACCTATGCCGGCAGCCCCTTGTCGTGCGCAGCAGCCCTGGCAGTTCTCGACGTGTTTGAAAAAGAAAACCTGCTCGAACGCAGCCGCCAGTTGGGCGCACGCATGATCACCAGCCTGAAAACCATGGCCGGCAAGAATGCCTGCATTGGTGACGTGCGCGGTATTGGTGCCATGGTGGCCATCGAACTGTGCAAAGGTGGCAATCTAGCGCAACCCGATGCCGATCTGGCCAAACGTTTGTGCGCCGAAGCTACGAAACGCGGCCTGATTCTGCTGTCGTGCGGCACCTACGGCAACGTCATTCGCATTTTGGTTCCGCTCACCGCCAGCGATGCCATTGTGGACGAAGGTTTGGCCATCATCGACGCCGCCCTGACAGCCATTCAGGCCAGTTGATTTTCACCGGGATAGCAATCAAGGCACATTTATTGCTATCTGTAAATATACATAAACACCCTGCCCTGTATTGAAGCTGAAAGGTATCTGCAAAAAATGTCGACCAAAGAACTTGTGAAGTTTGCGGGAGTTCAAAAAACCTACGATGGCAACACCCTCGTGGTTCGTGACCTCAACCTCGACATTCAAGGTGGGGAATTCCTCTCTTTGCTGGGGCCTTCGGGCTCCGGCAAGACCACCACGCTGATGATGCTGGCAGGGTTTGAGTCCCCGACCGCTGGCGAGATTTTTCTGGGGGGTAAATGCATCACCAAAACGCCTCCGCACAAGCGCAACTTTGGCATGGTGTTCCAGAACTACGCGCTCTTTCCACACATGACGGTGGCCGACAACGTGGCCTATCCGTTGACCGTGCGCAAGGTGGGCCGGTCGGACCGCGAAGCCAAGGTCAAACGCGCCCTGGACATGGTTCAAATGGGCGGCATGGGGGATCGCTTTCCCGGCCAGCTCTCGGGTGGTCAACAGCAGCGCGTGGCCCTGGCCCGTGCCCTGGTGTTTGACCCCCAACTGGTGCTGATGGACGAGCCTCTGGGGGCGCTGGACAAACAGTTGCGTGAACACATGCAGATTGAGCTGAAGGCCTTGCACCGCCAGCTTGGCCTGACTTTTGTCTATGTCACGCACGACCAGTCCGAAGCCCTGACCATGTCCGACCGGGTGGCGGTTTTCAGCGATGGCGCCATTCAGCAAATTGACGTGGTGACCCAGCTCTATGAAACCCCGGTCAACCGTTTCGTGGCGGGCTTTGTCGGCGACAACACCGTTTTTGGTGGCCAGGTTTCTGCTACAGCCGGCAACCAGTGCGATGTGCGGCTGGCCTGCGGCACCGCACTGCGCGGCCTGAACGTCAACGCGGCAACCAACACCAAACCGGTGCAGGCTTGCATCCGGCCGGAACGCATCGTGGTGCATCTGGGCGACGCCAAGCCTTGTGACAACAGTATCCAGGTCACGGTGGCCGATGTCATTTATTTTGGTGACCATCTGCGTCTGAACTGCACCCTGCCGGGCCAGCAAGACGCCACGGTCAAAATTCCTTTGTCTGCAAATGCCATTCCACAGCCCGCGCAAAGCGTCTGGCTGCATTTGCCTCCCGAGCATCTGCGGATCTATCTCTGATCCGACTGCAAACCTTGATCCCTTGATCCATTACTTCCCAAGAAGGATTTTCCGTCGATGAAACTTAACCCTATCGTGGCAGCCCTTGCGGTCATTGCCTCATTTGCAAGTCAAGCCCAGACTCAAATCACCGTTGTCAACTTTGGCGGCGCCAATGGCAACGCCCAGAAAAAAGCGTACTTTGAGCCCTTCGAGAAAAGCACCGGCAACAAAATTGTGGGTGTGGAATACAACGGCGAACAAGCCAAGATCAAGGCCATGGTCGAAGCCAAGAAAGTCAGCTGGGACGTGGTTGAGGTCGAATCTCCCGACGTCACCCGCGGATGCGATGAAGGTTTGTTCGAGAAACTCGATTACAGCAAGATTGGCAACAAGGCCGACTTCACACCGGCAGCGGTTCACGAGTGCGGCATTGGCGCTTTTGTCTGGTCCACCGTGATGGCCTACAACGCCGACAAGCTGAAAACCGCCCCCACGACTTGGGCCGATTTCTGGGACATCAAAAAATTCCCGGGCAAACGCGCCATGCGCAAGGGTGCACGCTACAACGTTGAATTTGCCTTGATGGCCGACGGCGTTGCCGTGCAGGACATCTACAAAGTGTTGGCCACCAAGGACGGCGCCGACCGCGCCTTCAAGAAACTGACAGAACTCAAACCCAACATCCAGTGGTGGGAAGCCGGCGCGCAGCCGCCCCAGTTCCTGGTGGCAGGCGACGTGGTCATGGCTACGGCGTTCAATGGCCGCATTGATGCCGCCCAGCGCGAAGGCAAAAACCTCAAGATCACCTGGACCGGCGGCATCTATGACCTCGATTTCCTGGTTATTCCAAAAGGCTCCCCCAACAAGGACATCGCGATGAAATACATCGCCCTGGCCAGCAGCGCTGATGCGCAGGCCGAGTACGCACGCAACATCTCGTACGGCCCGACCAACATCAAAGCGCTGACCAAACTCGACGCCAAGGTGCTGGGCAACCTGCCAACATCTGCCGCCAATTCAAAAACTGCGTTGCAGTTCAACGTTGGATTCTGGGCCGACCAGGGTGAAGCGCTCGAGAAGCGTTTCGCCGCCTGGGCAGCTCAGTAAGCTGAAAGAGAGATCGCGATGGCCCACACCATGACCTTGCCCGCCGCCAGCCAGGCGACCATGCCTCCCGGCAATCTGGCGAGCCAGTTGCGGCGCGTTCAGCGCCGCAGGCGTGCTTTCGCGATCTCGCTGACGCTGCCTTTGCTGCTGTTTCTGCTCTTTACCTTTCTGGTGCCTATTGGGGCGCTTTTGATACGGGCCGTAGAAAACCCGGAGGTCGCCAATACCCTGGGCCGAACCGCCCAGGCCCTGGCGCACTGGGACCGCACCTCAACCCCGCCGGATACGGCGTATTCGGCCCTGATTGAAGACCTTTCAGGTATTCAGGAGCAGGCCGATGCGGGGGCTCTGGCGCGTCGCCTCAACAGTGAAGTCAGCGGCGCCCGTTCCTTGATCATGTCAACCTATCGGGCATTGCCGCTGGGAAAAGACCTGTCACCCGCGCAGGTGCGTGAACGCATGCTGGCGCTGGACGCCCGCTGGGGCGAGCTGGGCTACTGGCAGGCCATCGCCAAAAATGCCTCGCGCTGGACGCCCGACTATCTTTTGGCGTCACTCGATCTGAAGCGCGATGTGGACGGCCACATCGGCCAGGTGGACGCCGACAGCGCTGCTTTCGGAAAAATCCTGCTTCGCACGTTCAAGATCAGCGCCGTCGTCACGCTCTTTTGTCTCTTGCTGGGCTACCCCCTGGCGTACTGGCTCTCGACCTTGTCGGCACGCAAAGCCAATATGCTGATGATTCTGGTGCTGGTGCCGTTCTGGACTTCGATCCTGGTGCGGGTCGCCGCCTGGATCGTGCTGCTGCAATCCAATGGCTTGGTCAACCGCGCCCTGATGGGCATGGGGCTGACCGACGAGCCCTTGCCCCTGCTGTTCAACCGGCTCGGCGTCATCATTGCCATGGTGCACATCCTGTTGCCCTTCATGATTTTGCCGCTCTACAGCGTCATGAAATCCGTGCCCAATACCTATCTGCGCGCGGCGGTGTCGCTGGGAAGTTCTCCGCTGGCGGCATTTTTCCGGGTCTATGTGCCGCAAACCTGGCCGGGCGTGGGCGCCGGCGGCTTGCTGGTGTTCATCCTCAGCATCGGCTATTACGTGACGCCTGCGCTGCTGGGCGGTGCCGATGACCAGATGCTGAGCTACTACATTGCCCAGTACACCAACGTCAACGTCAATTGGGGCATGGCCTGCGCACTGGGTGCCGTTTTGTTAACCGCCACACTGGTGTTGTACGCGCAGTACCGCCGGGTCGTGAAGTCTGAACTCAGTTTGGGATAAGCCTGATGTCAATGCTCGCCCTACCCGTTTTTCCTGCCTACGCCACGCTGGCTGACAAAGCCGGCTGGTACGCCTTGCGTGCCCTGTGCATCGGCGTGCTGCTGTTTTT
>JAZKHK010000101.1:0-26023 GCA_040385425.1 Pseudomonadota bacterium
CCCCGGCACTGGCTCCACAGTTAGGGCTGCTTGGTTCCCCACCTGACCCGGTTGGCCGCTTCCCCATGCGGGAAGGCCCGTCAGCGCATATTGTAAATGCATTGCCTGGTATTTTTTCTGACCTTACTGGGCGTAGGTCTAGATGCCGTAATCTAGCGCCATGCCCGTGTCCAACCCAATTTCTGCCGAAGCCCTGTTTTTCAAAGGCACCGACCTGATGACGGCGGGCGATGGCGGGCAGGCCGAGGCCTGCTTTCGCGCCGCCTTGCAGATCGCGCCCGATCTGGCCGAAGCGCATGCCAACCTGGCCTTTTTGCTGGATGAGCGAGGGGCGGCTGCCGAGGCCATGGCCTGTTACGAGCGAGCCCTTGCCCTCAACCCGGCGATTGCTCAAATCCACCTCAATTTCGGTTCCCTGCTGGCCAGTCACAAGCGCCTTGACGAGGCCGAAGCCGCCTTCACACGCGCCATCCTGCTCGAACCGCAGTCCCCGGCGGGCTGGACGAATCTGGGCGGGCTGTATGCGGGAATAAAACGGGACGCCGAGGCCGAGCTTTGTTGCCGCCAGGCGATGGCGCTGGATGAAAGTTATGCCAAAGCCCGCTTCAACCTGGCCTATGTGCTGCTGCGCCAGGGCCGGTTTGAGGAGGGCTGGCCATGCCTGGAGTCGCGCGACTGGTACGGCGCGCTGCAGGCCCATCTGGACTGTCCGCGCTGGCGTGGAGAGTCGTTACAAGGTAAGTCCTTGCTCATCGGCTTTGAGGCGGGGCATGGCGACATGATCCAGTTTGGCCGCTATGCTGCCGTGCTCAAGTACCAGGGCGCCGTCAAAATCACCCTGCTGTGCCACCCGGCGCTTAAAACCCTGTTCGCAACCTTGGGCGGCGTGGACGAAGTGATCGCTTTTGACGAAGACCTGCCCCGCTGTGACTGGGACTGCTGGACGCCCATGCTGAGCCTTCCGCTGTATTGCCAGACGCGGCTGGACTCCATCCCCGCCACGATTCCCTATTTGCAGGCCTCACCCGCACGCCTTGAGCGCTGGCGGGCCTTCATCCCCCAGAAGGGCCTGCGGGTGGGCTTGGTCTGGAAAGGCAATCCCAACTTTGAAAACGATGCGGACCGCTCGCTGCCAGGCCTGGAGGTGCTGGCGCCGTTGTGGCAAGTGGCGGGCGTGCAGTTCATCAGCCTGCAAAAAGGAAGCGGCGAAGACCAGGCCCACACGCCGCCCGCCGACCTGCCGCTGGGGCATTTGGGGTCGCAGATTGAAGACTTTGCCGATACCGCCGCCATCGTGGCACAACTGGATTTGCTGATTTGCGTGGACACGGCTGCCGCCCACCTGGCAGGCGCCTTGGGCAAACCGTGCTGGGTGCTGCTGCCGCATTACAAGACCGACTGGCGCTGGCTGGACGAGCGCGCCGATTCGCCCTGGTATCCGGGCGTGCTGCGCCTGTTTCGCCAATCGACAGCAGGCGATTGGACCGGGGTGGTGGCCGACCTCAAGCTGGCGCTGGAACGGCTGGCATCCACTTCCGCCCCGGGCGCCACACCTTAGAATCAGCCCCCATGTCTTACCTCGTGCTCGCCCGCAAATACCGTCCCCGCAACTTCACCGAAATGGTGGGGCAGGATCACGTGGTACAGGCGCTGACCAACGCGCTCACCACCCAGCGGCTGCACCATGCCTACCTGTTCACCGGCACGCGCGGTGTCGGCAAAACCACGGTGTCGCGCATTCTGGCCAAGTCGCTCAATTGCCAGGGCCTGGACGGCACCGGCGGCATCACCGCCACGCCATGCGGCGTCTGCCAGGCCTGCACCGACATTGATTCCGGCCGTTTTGTGGATTACACCGAACTCGATGCCGCTTCCAACCGCGGCGTGGACGAAGTGCAGGCGCTGCTGGAGCAGGCGGTTTACAAACCGGTGCAGGGCCGCTTCAAAGTCTTCATGATTGACGAGGTGCACATGCTCACCAACACGGCCTTCAACGCCATGTTGAAGACGCTGGAAGAGCCGCCCGAGTACCTGAAATTTGTGCTGGCCACGACCGACCCGCAAAAAGTGCCGGTCACCGTGCTGTCGCGCTGCCTGCAGTTCAATCTGCGCCCGATGGCGCCCGAAACCATCCGCGAGCACCTGCAAAAAGTCTTGCAAACCGAAAACGTGCCTGCCGATGTGCAATCGCTGCGCCTGGTGGCCCGGGCCGCACGCGGCTCCATGCGCGATGCGCTGAGCCTCACCGACCAGGCGATTGCCTTCGGCTCCGGCCAGTTGCAAGAGGCCACGGTGCGCCTGATGCTCGGCAGCGTGGACCGCTCCTACGTGTTCCGCCTGCTGGAAGCGCTGGCGCACGGCGACGGCAAAACCGTGGTCGAAACCTCTGAAGTCTTGCGCCTGAACGGCCTGAGCGCCGCCTCGACGCTGGAAGAAATGTGCGCGGTGCTGCAGCGCATGGCCGTGCTGCAGGCCGTGCCCGGCGCGGCTCTGGAGGCGGACGAAACCGACCCGGAAGCGGCGGACATGGCCCGTCTAGCCGCCCTGATGCCCGCCGACGAGACCCAACTGCTCTACAGCATTTGCCTGCACGGACGCAGTGAACTGGGCCTGGCGCCGGACGAATACGCGGCGCTGACCATGGTGCTGCTGCGCTTGCTGGCCTTCAAGCCTTCTGCGGCCCAAGCGGCACGGGCTGAAAAAAAAACTCTGAATCCAGCGCCGCTTGAGGCGCCACGGGCGCCTGCTGCGCCGATTGCTGTTGCTTCGCCAACCGCGCCGGTGGTGCCGGTCCCAGCCTTTGCCACAGCGGCAGTTGCTGCGCCTGCAGCGCTGGTCATGCCAGCCCCCGCCCCGGTGGTCGCCCCCGCGGCCCCGTCGGCCCCCATAGCCAGTCCAGCACGCGTTCAACCCTGGGAAGATGAGCCAAATCAGCCTCCAGCCCCCGTAGCACCTGCGCCGGAAGCTATAAAAAACAGAGCAGAGCCGATCCCCCAAGCCAGCCCGCCCCCCGGCCAGCAGGTTCCCGTCGTCAGCATGCCGATGGCGGCCACCCAGCCTCATGTTTTCGAGCCAAATCAGCCTCCAGCCCGCGTGAATCAAGCGCAGGAAGCTACAAAAATAAGAGCGATTCCGGTGCATGTGCAGGCCGACTCCCGCACCGAGGCGATAGCGGACCAGTCCGCCGCGGCGGTGCTGATTCCGACCGAAGAAGGTGATTTCTGGCACCACACGGTGCAGGCCTTGATCGCATCGGACGCCATCACCGCGCTGGTGCGCGTGCTGGCACTGCAGTCACAATTGGTGGCGCGCGATACCGACCAGTGGATTTTGCGGGTCGAGAGCGCGTCGCTCAACCAGGCTAGCGCCCGGGACCGCCTGACGACGGCCTTGCAGACTGCCGGCCACGGCGTGCAACTGGTGGTGGAAGTCGGGCGGGTCACCGACAGCCCGGCCCGGCGCAATGCGGCGGCGGCGGCCGAGCGTCAACTGGCAGCCGAAAAAATCATTTTCGAAGCCCCGTTTGTGCAAAGCATGATGCGTGATTTTGGGGCGAAAATCGTGCCCGGCAGCATCAAGCCGGGCTGAAACAGCGCACCGCATTAAACCAATTCAAAGTCTTGGTACTCCAAGCCATTTCAATTCAAAACCTAACCCACAAGGAAACACCATGTTCAACAAAGGACAACTCGCCGGCCTCATGAAACAAGCCCAGGCGATGCAGGAAAACATGAAAAAAGCCCAGGACGATCTGGGCAATATCGAAGTCACCGGCGAGTCCGGCGCCGGCTTGGTCAAGGTCTTGATGACCTGCAAGCACGACGTGAAGCGCATCACCATCGACCCCAGCCTGCTGGCCGAGGACAAAGACATGCTGGAAGACCTGGTGGCTGCCGCGTTCAACGCCGCCGTGCGCAAAGCCGAAGAAACCTCGACCGAAAAAATGGGCAAGATCACCGCCGGCATGCCCAGCCTGCCAGGCGGCATGAAGTTCCCGTTCTGATCGACCCTGCGTGGCTCAGAACAACTCGCTTGATGCACTGATCCAGGCCTTGCGCCGCCTGCCGGGGGTGGGGGTGAAATCGGCTTCGCGCATGGCGTTTCATCTGTTGCAGCATGACCGTGCCGGTGCGCAGCTTTTGTCGCGTGCCTTGAAGGAGGCGGCCGAAGGCGTGCTGCACTGCGAGCGCTGCCACACCTTCACCCAGACCGCGGTTTGCGCCACCTGTCTTGACCCGCAACGCGACGCCAGCAAGCTGTGCGTGGTGGAAACGCCCGCCGACCAGTCCGCCATTGAGCGCACCGGGGCTTACAAGGGCCTGTACTTTGTGCTGATGGGCAAACTCAGCCCGCTTGACGGCATCGGTCCCAAAGACATTGGTCTCAAAAAGCTGTTCGACCGGGCCAGCGACGGCCAGGTGCAGGAGGTGATTCTGGCCACCAATTTCACCGCCGAAGGCGAAGCCACTGCTCATGTCATCAACGAAGGCCTGAAGGCGCGCGGTCTGCGCCTGACCCGGCTGGCGCGCGGCGTGCCGGTAGGCAGTGAGCTGGAATATGTAGATTTAGGCACCATCGCGCACGCGCTGGTGGACCGAAAGTGAATTCATGACCTTTACCCGTTTTTCCCTGGCTTATTGGTGCGTGCTGATGGCCGCCCTGCTTCCGATCATCTGTGCCGGCATAGCCAAATGGGGCACGTATGGCAAATCCCGCCAGGAAGGCGGCTTTGACAACGACCAGCCGCGTGCCTGGTTGGCCCGTCAAACCGATTGGCGGGCGCGCGCCAATGCGGCGCAAGCCAATTGCTTCGAGGCCCTGCCGTTTTTCATCGGGGCCGTCATCATCGCCCACCAACTGGGAGCCAACCAGGCCCGCCTGGACGTGCTGGCCTTTATTTACATCGTGCTGCGCATGATGTTCATCATGATGTACGTGGCGGGCCTGGCCACGCCACGCTCCATCGCCTGGACGCTGGCGTTTGCCGTGAATATCGGCATTCTCTTCATCGGTTATCGCTAGACATCTCGTCGCCATGAACCGCATGCGCCCCGGCGCAGCGGGTTCACTGAACCTCAAGCCGTTTTGAACCCGAGCTCTCTTTCTTGGGCAGCTCAAGGATCAGGACGCCATCTTCGTATTTCGCCGTGGCCTGGGTTTCATCCACATCCTGGGCCAGGCTGAAAGCGCGCGACACCGTCCCTTGCCAGCGTTCGCTGCGCAACACCTTGCCGCCGCTGTCTTTCTCTTCATTCTCCTGTTTGGCTTGCGCATCGATCTGAACCAGATTGCCGTCGATACGGACATTGATGTCTTCTTTTTTCACACCAGGCAGATCGGCGCAAACTTTATAGACGCCATCCGTTTCGGTCACGTCCAGCTTGATGTCGAGAGAACCGCGCTCCAACTCCATCCGCACGGGCGCCATAAAGCGTTTGAACATGTTTTCCAGCGGATCATTCAGGGCGGACTCAAATAAACGCAGATTGTTCATGATGGGTACCTCTCCGTAGATTGAAGGATTGCTTAAAAGGCCCCTTCGCATCGAAATGCCCAAGGCCCATGAACAAGACTAGTCAATCCCAAAGCGGGTGTTTTGAGAATGCTCAAACACTCTGATCAGATGCACTCCTAAGCTCACAAATGTTTCTCGCGGTGTCTGTTTTCTTGTCAGGCTGCTGATCGGTTGGGTGTCAATTTCACAGCGAAAGGAATCGCATGAAACCCTCTTTTTCGACCGTAGGTGTCCTTCTTGTCGTGGTCGCTACCTGCGTCGCGTGCGACAAGATCAAGCCGGCACAACCTACCCCTCCTGAAATGCAGAAACCTCCCGCCAATATGACGGTTTAGAAGAGAAGAGGCAGGCGCTGAAACGACAGACGACTACTGCACTACAGGAGAACACCATGTTGAAAATACTGCTCGCGGTCGATGGCTCTGAACACGCCAACCGGGCCATTGAGGCGGTTGGCAAGCTGGCCCGATCCAACACCGATTTAGAGGCTATTTTGTTTTGCGTGCGTTCCGGCGCCCTGCTTGAGCCCCTCTTTGCCAATGAGTACTACACCGCCGCCACGATCCAGCAACTCGATGCGGACCAGGAGAAAGAACAGGCGGCGATCCTGAACAAAGCCATGCAGAATGCCAAGACGCAAGAAATCATGATCAGTGATTCCTTGCGGGGCTATGGCGCCGTTGCCAGTGAAATCATGCGCATCGCCAAAGAGCAGCAGGTGGACATGATTGCCATGGGCACACGCGGCATGGGCGCCATCGGCAGCATGCTGTTGGGCTCGGTGGCACAAAAGGTCATCCATCAATCGGATGTGCCGGTTCTGCTGATCAAGTAAGCTGGGCCGCCCTCTTCAAGGCACCAGCACGGCAGCGCCGTCAATGCCACCCGAACGCAAGGCCGCAATGGCCTCATTGGCATGTTCCAGCGCAAACGGCTGCACATGCGTCGTGATCGGATAGCGCTTGATGGTGGAGAAGAAGGCCTCCCCATCGGCCCGGGTCAGGTTGGCGACGGAGCGGATACTGCGCTCGCCCCACAGCAAACCATATTCAAACGACGGAATGTCACTCATGTGGATACCAGCGCACACCACCATACCGCCCTTGCGGGTGGCGCGCAACGCAGCGGGCACCAGCGAGCCGACCGGTGCAAAAATCAACGCGGCATCCAGTTCGGCATTGGGCAGGGTGTCCGACGTGCCAGCCCAGTAAGCCCCCAGTTGCAGGGCAAAACGCTGGCTTTGCAGATCGCCCAGGCGCACAAAGGCATACACCTGCTGCCCCTGGGCCACGGCAATCTGGCAAATGATGTGCGCTGCGGCGCCGAAACCGTACAGCCCCAAACGCTGGGTGCCTGAAACACCCGCCATGCGGTAGGCGCGGTAGCCGATCAGGCCGGCGCACAGCAAAGGCGCCGCATGGATGTTGTCGTACCAGTCCGGCAGGGAAAAACAGAAGCGTTCATCGGCCACCGCGTATTGGGCAAAGCCGCCGTTGCGGTCATAGCCCGTGAACACCGGCGTATCGCACAGGTTTTCCCGGCCGCCCGTGCAATAGCTGCAATGGCCGCAGGTGCCGCCGAGCCAGGGAATGCCCACCCGGTCGCCCACCTGGAATCGGGTGGCATGGTTCCCGGTGGCCACCACGCGTCCCACCACTTCATGCCCCGGCACGATGCCCGGGTGCCTCGCGGGCAGGTCGCCATCCAGGATGTGCAGATCGGTGCGGCAAACGCCACAGGCCAGAACCTGGACGCGGACGTCATGGTCGCCCGGCTCGGGCATGGGCAATTCGGTCATGACCAGGGGCTGCCCTGGTTTGCTCAGGGTCATGGCTAGCATGTTGAATCCATCCTTTTCAGATCACTCGCCAGGGCGCGAATGGCCGCTTCGTCCAGCGTTTCTTTTTCCAGCAGGGAGCGCGCACCCCGTTCAAGCACCTCCCGGTTGGCACTCAAAATGTGGGTGGCGTGCTCAAAGCCGCCCATCACGATGCCCCGGATGGCTTCGTCAATATGCCGTTGTGTTTCTTCCGACATGGGGGTGCCGCGCGGCATGAGGGCGTCCGGCAAATCCAGCATCTGCTGGCGTTGCGGCTCAAAAGCCACATAGCCCAGATCCTCGTCCATGCCATAGCGCGTGACCATGTCGCGGGCCATGTCGGTCGCTTTGGCCAGGTCATCGGCTGCGCCGGTGGAGAGCACCCCAAACACCAGTTTCTCGGCCGCCCGGCCGCCCAGCAAAACAGCGATCTTCTGCTCCAGTTCGGGCTGCGTCGTCAGGTAACGGTCTTCCGTGGGGCGCTGGATGGTGTAGCCAAGCGCCCCAATACCGCGCGGGATGATCGACACCTTGTGCACGGGATCCGTGCTCGTCTGCGCCAAAGCCACCAGCGCATGACCCATTTCATGAAACGCCACCGACTCGCGTTCCTTCGGATTCAGTATCCGGCTTTTTCGCTCCAGGCCCGCCACGATGCGCTCGACTGCGGCCGTGAAGTCGGGCAGCGTCACCTGCTCCGCCTTGCGCCGGGTCGCCACCAGCGTGGCCTCGTTCACCAGGTTGGCCAGGTCCGCACCGCTGAAGCCGGGGGTCAGGCCCGCCACATCTTCCAGCCGCAGGGTGGCGTCGAGCTTGACCTTGCGCACATGGACTTTCAGGATGTCGGTACGGCCTTTGCGGTCGGGCCGGTCCACCAGCACCTGGCGGTCAAAACGGCCCGCCCGCAGCAGCGCCGGGTCAAGCACTTCGGGACGGTTGGTGGCCGACAAAATGATCAAGCCCACGGAGGAATCGAACCCGTCCATTTCCGCCAGCAACTGGTTCAGCGTCTGCTCTTTTTCATCATGCCCACCCACCCCGGCGAAAGCACCGCGGGCACGGCCCAGCGCATCCAGTTCGTCAATGAAGATGATGGCCGGGGCTTGGGCGCGGGCCTGCTCAAACAAATCGCGCACCCGGGCCGCGCCCACACCCACAAACATCTCGACGAATTCACTGCCCGAGATTGAAAAAAAGGGCACGCCCGCTTCGCCCGCCACCGCCTTGGCCAGCAGCGTTTTGCCCGTGCCTGGGGGGCCTACCAGCAAGACGCCTTTGGGAATGTGGGCACCCAGTCGCTCATATTCCTGCGGATGCTTGAGAAAATCCACCACCTCCTGCAACTCGTTCTTGGCCTCATCCACACCCGCTACGTCAGCAAAGGTGATCCCCGTCTCGGTTTGAACGTAAATTTTGGCGCGGTTTTTTCCCACGGACAAAAGGCCGCCCATGCCCCGCTTGTTGGCAAAGCTGCGAAACAGGAAAAACCACACCCCGAAGAACACCAGCGCCGGAACGATCCACGACAACAGGTCTCTTAGAAACGTGTTTTCAAGAACCCGGGAGTAAGGAATGTTGTATTTTTCGAGCCGCGCCGCCACGTCGGGCTCCACCCGCACGGCCACCATGGTGGTCTTGCTGCCTTCTGCCGTTTTCAAGCGGCCAGCAATCGTTCGGTCACTGATCACAACATCGGCAATGCGCCCCTCACCTAATGCTTTTTCAAACTCACTGTAGGGCACCGGCAAGGCGTGGCTGATGTTTTGCCAGATGTTCTGGAGCATGAGCAACAGCACAAATGCAATGACCCAGTAGCCAACATTCCAGGTCTGTTTCTTGTCCAATTCACCTCCCCTGTTGGTGCGGTTCCAAAACCGTGAGGCTACGTGCAGCAAACGATGCGCCAGTGACAAATCTCAAGTGAGCGCCATTTGGCCGACCTAGCATTCAGTCTGGAGATTCGGACGCGATGCATCCCTCCAGAAAGGCGGCCCATGACACGAAAAACACTGATCCTGACACTGATCACTGCAGGTCTTGTGGTGGCCGCCACGTCCGCCGCTTTCAACCTCAAACCGACCGCGTGGTTTGCGAAAGAGTCCCCCGCCACTGTGGCACTCGCCCCTTCTCCGGCGCCCGCTGCCGTGCCGGCGCCGGTGCCCCCTTTGTCCAGCGGGGCGACCCCCAACTTTCGGGCCATCGTGCAGCAGGCGGGCCCGGCGGTCGTGGGGGTGACGGTGGCCGGACTGCACAAGGCCGGACCGGATGAATTGCAGTTGGACCTGAACGATCCGTTTTTCCAGTTCTTTCGCGGCCTGCCGGGTTTTCGCTGGCATTTGCCCGGACAGGGTGGCAGCGTGCCGTTTCGCAGCCAGGGCTCCGGCTTTCTCATCAGCAACGACGGGCTGATCCTGACCAATGCCCATGTCGTGCGCGAAGCCAAGGAGGTCATCGTCAAGCTGAGCGATCGCAGCGAGTTCAAGGCCAAAGTCCTGGGGAGCGACACCGCCACCGACATCGCCGTGCTGCGCATTGATGGCAAGAACCTCCCCGTGGTGCGCCTGGGCGACGCGCAACAACTGCAAGTGGGCGACCCGGTGCTGGCCATTGGTTCGCCCTTCGGGTTTGAGCAGACGGCGACCCAAGGCATTGTGAGCGCCAAAGGCCGCTCGCTGCCGGGCGATACCGCCGTGCCCTTCATCCAGACCGATGTGGCGGTGAACCCCGGCAATTCAGGCGGTCCGCTGATCGACGGCAGCGGTGCCGTGGTCGGCATCAATGCCCAGATCTTTTCGCAATCGGGGGGTTACCAGGGCCTGGCGTTTGCCATTCCCATCAATGTGGCGCTCAAGGTCAAGGACCAGATCGTCGCCACGGGCCGGGCCTCCCACGCCCAGTTGGGGGTGTCGGCCCAGGACTTGAACCAGGCCCTGGCCGAGTCCTTCGGCTTGAGCCGGCCAGACGGTGCCCTGATTGCCAATGTGGTGCCTGACAGCGCCGCCGCCAAGGCCGGCCTGATGCCCGGCGACGTCCTTACCGAGATCAATGGCGACACCATCATTCGCTCGGGCGACCTGAGCAGCCGCATCAGCCTGGCCATGCCGGGCGAGACGGTACGCCTGAAAGTCTGGCGCGACAAAAGCGCGCGGGAGATGTCGGTCAAGCTCGGTCGTGCCGAAGATACGGCCAGCACCCAGGCCCAGCGCGAGTCCGATGCGCAACCGGGGCAACTCGGTCTCGCTTTACGCGCCCTCACACGCGAAGAGCTTAGCCAGGTGAAGCTGCCTGGCGGACTGCTGGTCGAAGGTGTATCCGGCGCCGCGGCACGCGCCGGCCTGCTGCCGGGCGATGTGCTTTTGGCCCTGAATGGCACACCCTTGAAATCACTCGATCAGGTGCGCAGCGTGATGGACAAAAAACCCAAGGTCATTTCCTTGCTGATTTTGCGCGAGGGTGACCGCATCTTCGTCCCCGTGGAGCTGGGGTGATGAAGCCTACCGCCAGCCCGGGCAGCAGCGAACTCAGCCTGCTATCGCGTTTTTTGTCGGGGTTTCATGCCAAGTCCGACATTCCCCTGCGCCTGGCCTTGTGGAACGGTTTTCAGCATGACCTGGGAACGCACCCCCAGGTCACCGTCAATCTCTCGGGACCAGGGGCCTTGCGGTACTTTTTGCCGCCGAGTCTGGACAATCTGGCCGAAGGCTACGTCCATGGCCATTTTGACGTGCAGGGCCGGGTGCAGGATATTGTGGAGGCAGCCGCCAAGCTGGCCCACGCCAGCGTGCCCCTGCGCGGCCGCTTCGCGCGCCTCTTTCATGCCATGCGCCATGACCGACTCCAGGATGCGCAGGCGATTGAACACCATTACGACGTCTCCAATGAGTTCTACCGTTTGTGGCTGGACCGGGAGATGGTGTACTCCTGCGCCTACTTCCCGACCCGCACTGAAACGCTTGATGAAGCGCAAAACGCCAAGCTGGACCATATTCTGGCCAAGATCTTCCTCCAGCCCGGAGAGCGGCTGCTTGACATCGGCTGCGGCTGGGGCGCGCTGGTGATTCGCGCGGCACAAAAATACGGCGCCCATGCCGTGGGCATCACGCTGTCAAAAAACCAGTACGAGTGGGCGCGCCAGCGGGTCGCGCAGGCCGACTTGACGGGGCAGGTCGAGATTCGATTGCAGGACTACCGCGATATGGACGAACGTGAAGGGCAATTCGACAAGATCACCTCTGTCGGCATGTTCGAGCATGTGGGCCTGTACCACCTGCCCGCTTATTTCACCAAGATCCATGCCCTGCTCAAGGATGGCGGCCTGCTGCTCAATCACGGCATCACGTCCACCGATCCTGACAGCGGGGCGACCCCCCTGGGCGCGGCCAGCTTCATTGAAAAATATGTCTTCCCGAACGGGGAGCTACCTCATATCAGCCTGGCGCTCAAGGAGATGCAAACGGCCGGACTGGAAACGCTTGACGTGGAATGCCTGCGCCGCCATTACGTCAAGACACTGAGCATGTGGTCAGAGAACTACGAGAACCAGAAGGATGCGATTCGCGGCCAGGTGGATGAGACCACTTTTCGGATCTGGCGCATCTTCCTGGCCGGCTGCGCCCATGCGTTCAACCAGAACTGGGTGTCGCTGTACCAGATCCTGGCCTGCAAGGCCGGCACGGGCGAGCAGCTCAATCCGGCCCCCTGGTCACGGGCGTACATGTACCTCAATCAACGCCCGCTCCCGCCTCAAACCACTGCTTGACCAGCAGCCGCTCGGCCTCGGTGATGCCGGTGGCGTTGTTCATCGGCATGATCCGGGTCACGACCACCTGCTGGTAAATGTTTTGCGCGTGCAGCTTGACGTTCTGGGGAGAGTCAAACCGGACGTTTTTCATCTGCACCTGCTCACCGTGGCACAGATAACAGCGCTGGGCCAGCACTTTTTGCAGATTTTTATAATCATTTAGGCCTCTAGCCCCCGTATTACCTGCCTGAGCAGCTACAGAATCAATAGCACTTGATGCCACCGGCAGTGACGGCACAGGCCGCAGCCAGACGATGACGGCGACGATAGCCGCCAGCCCCACCAGCGCATAGGGCAAGGGATGACGATTGCGCCCGAGCTTGTAGCCGTGGCGCAGCACAAAAAACTGGCGGATCGCCGCCCCGGCGAACATCATCAGAATCAGCACCAGCCAGTTTTGCGGGTGGGTGTAGGTAAAGCTGTAATGGCCGCTGAGCATGGCAAACAGCACCGGCAGCGTGAAATAGGTGTTGTGCACGCTGCGTTGCTTGCCGCGCTTGCCGTGGATGGCGTCCACCGGCGCCCCGGCCTTGATGGCAGCCACCACTTTTTTCTGGCCCGGAATGATCCAGAAAAACACGCTGGCGCTCATGGTGGTGGCCAGCATCGCGCCCACCAGCAAAAACGCGGCCCGGCCCGCAAACCAGTGGCAGGCCAGCCACGCGGCCACGCACACCAGCACGAATACCAGCGCGCCGACGATGGCATCGCCATGCTTGCGCTGCCCGAACACCCGGCAAATCAGGTCGTACAGCAGCCAGAACACCACCAGGAACGACAGCGCCACCGCAATCGCCGTGGCAGGCGCCCAGTCCATGCGCGACTTGTCGATCAGGTAGGTGCTGGCGCTCCACAGATAAGACACCGTGAACAGCGAAAAGCCCGACAGCCAGGTGCTGTAGCTTTCCCAGTAAAACCAGTGCAGGTGCGCAGGCAACTGGGGCGGCGCCACGTTGAACTTGACCGGGTGGTAGAAACCGCCGCCATGCACCGCCCACAGCTCCCCGCTGACGCCCTGCTTTTTGAGGTCGTCATCGACCGGCGGCGTGAGGCTGCTGTCCAGAAAAACAAAATAAAACGACGAGCCAATCCAGGCAATCGCCGTGATGACATGAACCCAGCGCAACAGCAGGTTGGCCCAGTCGAGGTAGTAACTTTCCATCCGTCTTGTCCTTATTGGTGCCGGCCACTCTAACCGTGCACGGGCAGGGTTTGCAATATTTGTGCCGCCACGGCCACGGCGATCACCTCGGGCTGCTTGCCGGCAATGCCGGGCACGCCAATCGGGCAGGTCACGTGCGCCAATTCCTGGGGCGTGAAGCCCCGCGCTTGCAGTCGGTGACTGAAGGTCGCCCACTTCGTTTTGCTGCCAATCAGGCCCACATACGGCAAATCAGCCGTCAAACGCTGGCGCGTGAGACAGGCCGCCACCACCTCCAGGTCTTCGGCATGGCTGAAGCTCATGATGAGCACGCGGGAGCCCGGCGCCAGGTGCGCAACGGCCGCCTGCACCGGGTCGGAATGCTCGCAGGTGACGTTGGCTGGGACACCATCCGGAAAAACCTCGTCGCGGCTGTCGATCCAGCTCACCTGGAACGGCAAAGAGGCGAACACCTGCACCAGCGCCTGCCCCACATGGCCGCCGCCAAACAGGGCCAGCGGAAACCCCGGCGCCTGCAAACGGGCTTGCAGCGCCGCGATGTCGGACGCACAGACCAATTCAAACTGCAAACTCACCTCGCCCCCGCAACACTGACCCAGCGCCGGACCCAGGGCGTAACGCAGCACAGCCGCCTCACCAGGAGCCCCTTGCAGCCGTTGCCGGGCTTGTGCAATGGCCTGGAATTCGAGATGACCACCCCCGACCGTGCCCACGGTGCCCTGCGAAAAAACCGCCATCCAGGCCCCTTTTTCGCGCGGCACCGACCCCCTTGAGGCATGCACCGTGATCAAAATGGCGTCTTCGCAGGCCAGCCGAGTGAAAAAATTACTTGATGAACTCACAAATCATTACCTTTTGGGACGCAAAGATACACCCACAACGCTTCCATTAGGAGCACAGTATGCTTGGGGCTTTGACCGATACCGCAATCGGTCTACCCGACAAATTCCAATTACCCCTGGAGGCTATATGAAGAAAAAAACCAATCCTCACTCAAGCTGGCTCGCCGCCATCACCACCAGTGTTGCAGCTTTTATCGCGGGCTGCAGCGCCCCTCCCTCCGCGCCGCCTCGGGCTTCAGCGCCACAGGAACCGGTGGCCACGCGCCCCCTCGCCGAACCGGCCAACATCTCCGGCGCCACCACGCCCCGGGACTACCGCCGCGATGCCGCCTCGCATCTTTACGGGCAAAACAGCAAACGGATTTTCAAAGGCAAGATGCCGCCTTTGCTGTATGCCGTGGGCGTGCTGCAAGTGGAGGTCGATGGCCGAGGCCTGGTCACCGGCACCCACTGGATGCGGGCGCCCAGCCATGCACCCGAAGTCGTGGCCGAAATCGAACGCACCGTGCGCCTGGCAGAACCCTACCCCGCACCGGTGCGGATGGGCAGCGTGACCTACACAGATACTTGGTTGTGGCACAAGAGCGGGCTGTTTCAGCTCGACACGTTGACTGAGGGGCAGCTCTGACTCTTCCGCTTTTTTTACGGGTTGGTTCGTCCCCCCCTATCCCCCAACCCCTTTCCACCCCCGCCGGGGCGGAAAGGGGAGCTAAACATCCACATTTGGCCTTGTTTTTTAAGGTGGGACGTACCCGTTTTCCTGTGCGTTGAGAGAGCCGAGGAGATGCTTTATTTGGGGAATTACAAACAATAAACAGGCTTGGGCAGCGGCAGGCAGTAAGCAGTAAGCAGAGGCAGTGAAAAGCGTAAAAAATAAGGCCTGAAATCCCAGCCCTCGGAAATCTCAACGATCGAAGTTAGCCGTCAAATTGAACTCGTCCCCTTAAAACACGCGGCCAAATGAGGCTCCCCTCTTTCGCCCGGCGGGGCGAGAGAGGGGCTGGGGGAGTGAGTGGGGGAAAACACTAAGACCCGCGATAAGTCGAATAACTCCAAGGACTCACCAAAAGCGGCACGTGGTAGTGCTGCTCAACCTGGGCAATGCCGAAGTCCAGACTCACCTTGCCCAGAAAATTGGGCTCAGGCAGCGCCACACCGCGCGCCGCAAAATAGCCTGACACATCAAACACCAGCCGATAAGTCCCCCGCGTCAGGCTGGCGTTGTCCAGCAGCAGCCCGTCCGGGTTGCGGCCATCCTGGTTGAGAACAAACTGCTTGAGCAGCGTCGCCGTCTCTCCTTGTGTGGTGTACAGCGCGACCTGCATACCTGCGGCGGGCGTGCCGTGCATGGTGTCCAAAACATGTGTACTCAAGCCCATGGTGTGTGTCCTTCACAAGGTGTAATCTCAAAGATTATCCTGCCTCCAACGCACTAAACTGTCAGGCGGCATGGTGTTTGCAACAGAGCACGCCTGACAACTATGGCACTGGCCTGAATTCATGAACAACTACGACAGCACCCTGCCCTATCCCCGCGATCTCATCGGCTACGGCCCCAAGCCCCCGCACGCCCAATGGCCGTCCCAGGCCCGCGTGGCGGTGCAGTTTGTTTTGAACTATGAAGAAGGCGGCGAAAACAGCGTGCTGCACGGGGACACAGGCTCCGAGCAGTTCCTGTCCGAGATGTTCAACCCGGCCAGCTACCCCGAGCGCCATATCAGCATGGAGGGCATTTACGAATACGGCTCCCGTGCCGGCGTGTGGCGCATCCTGAAGGAATTCGAGAAACGCCAACTGCCGCTGACCGTGTTCGGCGTCAGCATGGCGCTGGAGCGCCACCCCGAATTGGTGCATGCGGTGCAAGAACTGGGGCATGAAATCGCCTGCCACGGCTGGCGCTGGATTCATTACCAGCACATGGACGAAGCCACCGAGCGCGAGCACATGCGTCTGGGCATGGACATCCTGACCCGCCTCACCGGCGAACGCCCGCTGGGCTGGTACACCGGACGCGACAGCCCCAACACGCGCCGCTTGGTGGCCGACTATGGCGGCTTCGAGTACGACAGCGACTACTACGGCGACGACCTGCCGTTCTGGATGAAGGTCCAGAAAACCGATGGCGACGTGGTGCCGCAACTGATCGTGCCCTACACGCTGGACTGCAACGACATGCGCTTTGCCCTGCCCCAGGGTTATTCGCACGCCGACCCTTTCTTTCAGTACCTCAAGGACACGTTTGATGTGCTGTATACGGAAGGCGAAGACGCCCCCAAGATGATGAGCATCGGCATGCACTGCCGCCTGCTGGGGCGCCCGGGGCGCATCACGGCGCTGCAGCGCTTTCTGGACCACATCGAGCGCTTTGACCGCGTCTGGGTCTGCCGTCGCATCGACATTGCCCGGCACTGGAAAGCCACCCACCCCTACCAGCCCTAGTGCGAGACTGAACCCATGACCCAGACACTGGACCAGCTCAATAGTGCCCCCACCGACGAGGCCTTGTGCCTGCTCGACGGCCTGTACGAACACTCGCCGTGGATCGCCGAACAAGCCCTCTCGCAGCGCCCCTTCGCCTCCCTGGCGCAGATGAAACACGCCATGGCGCGCACCGTGGCCGGTGCCAGCCACGAGGCCCAGCTCGCGCTCATTCGCGCCCACCCCGAGCTGGCCGGCAAAGCCATGGTCAGCCAGACGCTGACACTGGAATCGACCGGCGAACAAAGCAAGGCGGGCCTGACTGAATGCAGCCCGGAGGAATTTGCACAACTGCAGCAACTCAACGCCGCGTACAACGCCAAATTCGGTTTCCCCTTCATCCTCGCCGTGCGCGGCCCGCGCGGCACCGGCCTGAGCAGGCGCGACATCATCGCCACCTTCGAGCGCCGTCTGCACGGCCACCCCGCGTTCGAGTTGGCGGAATGCCTGCGCAACATCCACCGCATTGCCGAGATTCGCCTCAACGACAAGTTCGGCGTCACCCCGACGCTGGGCAACGACGTGTGGGACTGGCAGGAAGAACTGGCGCAGTTCAGTGAACCGGGTTACCAAGAACAGGGCCAACTCACCGTCACCTACCTGAGCGACGCGCACCGCGCCTGTGCGGCGTTGATCCGCCAGCAGATGCTGGCCTGCGGCTTTGACAGCGCGGAGCTGGACGCCGTGGGCAACGTCGTTGGACGCTATCACTCTGATAGCTATATAAGCAGCAAAGACGGGGGCTACAGCCCAGAAACACTTAAAAAACCGGCAATTTCCAAGTCTTTGCTCACCGGCAGCCATTTCGACACGGTGCGCAACGGCGGCAAGTACGACGGGCGGCTTGGCATTTTTGTGCCCATGGCCTGCGTCCGGGAGCTGGCGCGCCAGGGCCAACGCCTGCCTTTCCAGATTGAAGTGGTGGCTTTTGCCGAAGAAGAAGGCCAGCGCTTCAAGGCCACGTTCCTGAGTTCCAGCGCCCTCATCGGCCAGTTCGATGCGCAATGGCTGGATCAACAAGATGCCGATGGCATCACGATGCGCGACGCCATGCGGCACGCCGGACTGAACCCCGACGACATCCCCCAACTGCAACGCCATCCGGCTGACTACCTGGGCTTTGTGGAAGTTCACATCGAACAAGGCCCGGTGCTCAATGAACTGGACCTGCCGCTGGGCGTGGTGACCTCCATCAACGGTAGCGTGCGCTATGCAGGCGAAGTCATCGGCACCGCCTGCCACGCCGGCACCACGCCCATGAACCGGCGCCAGGATGCGGCGGCAGCGGTGGCGGAACTGATCCTCGCCGCTGAAAAGCGCGCCGCCCAGGATGGCGACTCGGTAGCGACCGTCGGCCAACTGTTGGTGCCCAACGGCTCCATCAACGTGGTGCCGGGACGCTGCCAGTTCACGCTGGATATGCGGGCGCCGACCGATGCGCAGCGCGAGGCCATGGTCACCGATGTGCGGGCCGCGCTGGACGAAATTTGCCAGCGCCGCCAAGTGCGCTACACGCTGGAAGAGACGATGCGCGCCGCCGCCGCGCCCAGCGCGCCTGCGTGGCAACAACGCTGGGAGCGGGCCGTTGAAACCCTCGGTGTACCGCTGCACCGCCTGCCCAGCGGCGCCGGTCACGATGCCATGAAACTGCATGAAGTCATGCCGCAAGCCATGCTGTTTGTGCGCGGACAAAACGCCGGCATCAGCCACAACCCGCTGGAGTCCAGCACCAGCGACGACATGCAACTGGCGGTGGATGCGTTCTCGACCCTGCTAAATCAGCTCGCCACTGAGCTGCAACACCCTGACTTCCCGCCGTCGCGGGGATAAGCTATTGATACTGAGCTAGAAATCTTGCATATGACAATGACCTCTTACGAACAACTCGACGCCTGGATTGACGCCCACTTTGACGAGCAGGTGAAGTTCCTGCAAGCGCTGATCCAGGTCCCGACCGACACGCCGCCCGGCAACAACGCGCCCCACGCCGAACGCACCGCCGAACTGCTGCACGCCTTTGGGCTGGAAGCCGAAAAACACCCGGTCCCCGAAGCGGAAGTAAAAGGGGCTGGTCTGCAAAGCATCACCAATCTGGTGGTGCGCCGCCGCTACGGCCCCGGCAAAACGATTCTGCTTAACGCCCACGGCGATGTGGTGCCGCCCGGCGAAGGCTGGACCCATGACCCGTATGGCGGCGAGATTGAAGACGGCCAGATTTACGGCCGCGCCGCCGCCGTCAGCAAGTCCGATTTTTCAAGCTACACCTTCGCCGTGCGGGCGCTTGAAGCCGTCGCCAAGCCCACGACGGGTAGCGTCGAACTGCTGTTCACCTACGACGAAGAATTTGGCGGCGAGGTCGGTCCCGCCTGGCTGCTCAAACACAAGATCATCAGGCCCGACCTGATGATTGCCGCCGGCTTCAGCTACCAGGTCATCACCGCCCACAATGGCTGCCTGCAAATGGAAGTGACCGTGCATGGCGTGATGGCCCATGCCGCCATTCCCGACTCGGGCGTGGACGCCTTGCAAGCAGCGGTGCACATCCTCAATGCCCTGTACGCGCAAAACACGCTCTACAAGCAAGTGACCTCTGGCGTCAAAGGCATCACGCACCCTTACCTCAACGTCGGCCTGATTGAAGGCGGCACCAACACCAACGTGATCCCGGGCCGCGTTACCTTCAAGCTGGACCGGCGCATGATCCCGGAAGAAAACCCGGCCCAGGTCGAAGCCACTTTGCGCCAGGTCATCGCGGACGCAGCAGCACAACGCCCCGGCATCACGGTCGATGTGAAACGCATTTTGCTGGCCAATGCCATGCAGCCCTTGCCGGGCAACCAGCCGCTGGTCGATGCGATTCAGAAACACGGCCAGGCGGTGTTTGGCGAAGAAATCCCGGCCTTGGGCACCCCGCTGTACACCGACGTGCGCCTGTTTTGCGAAGCAGGCATTCCGGGTGTGATTTACGGCGCCGGGCCGCGCACCGTGCTGGAGTCCAATGCCAAGCGCGCCGATGAACACCTGGACCTGGAAGACCTGCGCCGCGCCACCAAGGTCATCGCCCGCAGCTTGCTGGACTTGCTGATCAAACCACCTGTTGAGAATTGACAATTCAGCTTCAAAACGCAGAGACAAGCTACCCGCCAAGATGACGACTTTGTCATCTTTATCATTCATAATTATGAATTCAAAAAATAAGGAGACCCCATGACACAAGAACTATCCCCCGCAGAATTCGCCCTGCGCGAAGCCGCCCGCGACTACCACCGCAACCCGACTCGCGGCAAAATTTCGGTCAACGCCACCAAGCCGCTGTCCAACCAGCGCGACCTGTCCCTGGCTTATTCGCCCGGCGTGGCCTACCCCTGCCTCGACATCGAAGCCGATCCTTCGCTGGCGGCTGACTTCACTTCGCGCGGCAATCTGGTCGGCGTCATCACCAACGGCACTGCTGTACTCGGCTTGGGCAATATCGGCCCGCTGGCCGCCAAACCGGTGATGGAAGGCAAAGGCTGCCTGTTCAAGAAGTTCGCCGGCGTGGATGTGTTCGACATTGAGCTGGCCGAGAACGACCCCGACAAACTGGTGGAAATGATTGCCGCCATGGAGCCCACTCTGGGCGGCATCAACCTGGAAGACATCAAGGCGCCCGAGTGCTTCTACATCGAGAAAAAGCTGCGCGAGCGCATGAACATTCCGGTGTTCCACGACGACCAGCACGGCACTGCCATCATTTCATCCGCCGCCCTGCTCAACGGGCTGGAACTGGTTGGCAAGAAAATTGAAGAGGTCAAGATCGCCGTGTCAGGCGCCGGCGCCGCCGCGCTGGCCTGCCTGGACGTGATGGTCGGCCTGGGCGTACAGCGCAAAAACGTGTTTGTGTGCGACTCCAAGGGCCTCATTTATGAAGGTCGCTCAGGCGGTTTCGATGAATCCAAAGCCCGTTTTGCCCAGAACACCGACCTGCGCACGCTGGCCGATGTGGTTAACGGCGCCGACGTGTTCCTCGGCTGCTCGGCGCCCGGCGTGCTGACGCAGGAGATGGTGATCACCATGGCACGCGCACCGATTATTCTGGCGCTGGCGAATCCGGAACCGGAGATTCGCCCCGAGCTGGCCAAGGCCGTGCGCCCGGATTGCATCATTGCCACCGGCCGCTCGGACTACCCGAACCAGGTCAACAACGTCCTCTGTTTCCCCTACATCTTCCGGGGCGCGCTGGACTGCGGCGCCACCAAGATTACCGAGGCCATGAAGCTGGCCTGCGTGCGCCAGATTGCCGACCTGGCCAAGGCCGACATCAGCGAAGAAGTCGCCACCGCCTACGCCGGCAAAGAACTGGTGTTCGGCCCGGACTACCTGATCCCCACGCCCTTTGACTCGCGCCTGATCCTGCGCATTGCGCCCGCCGTGGCCAAAGCGGCTGAAGAATCCGGCGTCGCGGTGCGCCCGATCAAGGACATGGAAGCCTACCGCCAGCAGCTCTCGCGTTTTGTGTACCAGACCGGCATGATCATGCGCCCGGTCTTCACCTCGGCCAAGTCCGTCGCCAAGGACGCCAAGCGCGTGGCCTATGCCGAAGGTGAAGACGAGCGCGTGCTGCGCGCCGCGCAAGTAGCGGTGGACGAAGGTCTGGCGCATCCGATCCTGATCGGCCGCCCGGCCGTCATTGAAGCCCGCATTCTCAAAGCCGGCCTGCGCATCCGCCTGGGCGTGGACGTGGACAACGTCAACCCGGAAGACGATTCGCGCTTCCGCCAGTACTGGGAAACCTACCACCACATTCTGGGCCGCCGTGGCGTGTCGATCGACGTGGCCAAGGCGGCAGTGCGCCGCTCCAACACCATCATCGCGTCCCTGATGATCAAGCTCGGCCATGCCGACGCCATGCTGTGCGGGCTGGTGGGCCGTTTTGATGTGCACCTGGACCATATCCGCGACATCATCGGCATCAAAGAAGGGGCGACCGGCTTTGCTACGTTGAACGCCTTGATGCTGGAGCAACGCACCCTGTTCATCGCCGACACCTATGTCAACGAAGACCCGGACGCGGCGCAACTGGCCAGCATTGCCGTGATGGCCGCCGACGAAGTCAAACGTTTTGGCGTGCCGCCCAAAGTCGCCTTTTTGTCCCACTCGACCTACGGCTCGTCCAACCGCAAATCAGCCGTCAAGATGCGCCAGGCGCACGAGCTGTTCAGCCAGATCGCGCCCGAGGTGGAATGCGACGGCGAGTTGCAAGGCGATGCGGCTTTGTCGGAAAACATGCGCCACGCGGCCCTGATGGACCACAAGCTGCAAGGCGAGGCCAACATCCTGATCTGCCCCAATCTGGACGCGGCCAACATCCTGTTCAATGTGCTCAAAGTGACCGGCGGCTCCGGCGTGACCGTGGGTCCGATCCTGCTGGGCGCGGCCGCCTCGGCCCACGTGCTGACGCCGTCTTCGACGGTGCGGCGCGTGGTCAACATGACCGCCCTGGCCGCGGCCAATGCGGCCCATGGCGCAGGAGCCAGATAACGCGAAGCAGGCTTTCTCCAAGCAATGCCAGAATTGACTTATGGCATTGTTCTTGCGTACTCCGTCAGGGTTCAACCGTGATATTCCACAACCTGATTGGAGTCTTTTTATGAGCAAGCGTATTTTTTTGAAGTTGGCCGCCGCTCTGGCCGTGACTGCAGCTTTTGGCATGGCCCATGCCCAGAACACCCCCATCAAATTCCAGCTCGACTGGCGTTTTGAAGGGCCAGCGGCCTTGTTCCTGACGCCTGCCGCCAAGGGCTACTTCAAGGATGCCAAGCTGGACGTGACGATTGACGCCGGCAACGGCTCTGGCGGCACGGTCACCCGCGTGGCCTCCGGCACTTACGACATGGGCTTTGCCGACATGGCGGCGCTCATGGAGTTCCACGCCAACAACCCGGACTCCCCCAACAAGCCGGTCGCCATCATGATGGTGTACAACAACACGCCCGCCTCGGTGATGGTGCTGAAGAAATCAGGCATCAAGACGGTGGCCGACCTGAGCGGCAAGAAGTTCGGCGCCCCGGTGTTTGACGCCGGCCGCCGCGCCTTCCCGATTTTTGCCAAGGCCAACAACCTCACCGGCGTGCAATGGACCGCCATGGACCCGCCTTTGCGTGAAACCATGCTGGCCCGTGGCGATGTGGATGCCATCACCGGCTTCACCTTCACCTCGCTGCTGAACCTGGAAGCCCGCGGCGTCAAGGCCGCCGACGTGGTGCTGTTCCCCTACCCTGACAACGGCGTCAAGATCTACGGCAACGTGATCATTGCCACGCCAAAAATCCTCAAGGAAAACCCCGCCGCCGTCAAAGCGTTCCTGGCCGCGTTTGCCAAGGGCGTCAAGGACGTGATCGCCAAGCCTGACGCAGCGATTGAGTCGGTGCGCCAGCGCGACGGCATCATCAATGTCGAGCTGGAAACCCGCCGCCTGAAGCTGGCCATCGACACCGCCGTCAACAGCCCCGATGCCCGCCTGGAAGGCTTTGGCCAAATCAAGGGACCGCGCATGACCTTGATGGCGTCGCAGGTGTCGGACGCCTTCAACACCAAGACCCGCGTCAACGCCGATGCCGTGTGGAACGGCGCCTTCCTGCCGGAAAAAGCCGTGCTGGATGTGCTGCCTAAAAAGTAAGCCACTGCAGTCGCTCTCTTTTTAATAGCTACCCGCGCACGATCGGCGGGGGCTAGAGCCCTATTTCGTTATAAAAAATATGCAAAATCCCGATAGCCCCTGGTTTGTGGACTTCTCGGACGTCTGGCTCGCCTACAACGAAGAACTGCTCAAGCAGAACCACTTCGCGGTAGAGGCCATCGACCTGAAGGTGCGCAAAGGCGAATTCATCGCCATCGTCGGGCCGTCCGGCTGCGGCAAGTCCACCTTCATGAAACTGACCACCGGCCTGAAGATGCCGTCCATGGGCAAGATCCTGATCGATGGCCAGCCCGTCACCGGCCCCTTGAAAATCTCCGGCATGGCGTTTCAGGCGCCGTCCCTGTTGCCCTGGCGCACGACGGTGGACAACGTGCTGTTGCCGCTGGAAATTGTGGAGCCCTACCGCAGCAACTTCAAAGCCAAACGCCAGGAATACGAAGCGCGGGCCAGGGCTCTGCTGCAAAAAGTCGGCCTGGCCGGCTATGAAGACAAGTTCCCCTGGCAGCTCTCGGGCGGCATGCAGCAGCGCGCCAGCATCTGCCGCGCCCTCATTCACGAGCCCCAAATGCTGCTGCTCGACGAGCCGTTTGGCGCGCTGGACGCCTTCACGCGTGAAGAACTCTGGTGCATCCTGCGCGATCTCTGGACCGAGCAGCAATTCAACGTCATCCTGGTCACGCACGATCTGCGCGAGTCGGTCTTTCTGGCCGACACCGTGTACGTCATGAGCAAAAGCCCGGGCCGCTTCGTGGTCAAGCGCGAGATCGACCTGCCGCGCCCGCGCGACCTGGAGATCACCTACACCCGCGAATTCACCGATATCGTGCACGAACTGCGCTCCCATATTGGTGCAGTCAGAAAGTCAGGAGCCGCCGCATGAACCGCAAACTGAATGAACGCTGGGCGCCCGTGCTGCTGGCCCTGGGCCTCTTGGTGCTGTGGCAGATCGTCTGCATGGCCTTCACCATTCCCGAGTACATTTTCCCGAGCCCCGGGGCCATTGGCCACTCGATGGCCGAGTTCGCCGGGCCAATTGCCGAAGCGGGCTGGAAGACCTTCTGGGTCACCATGATCGGCTTCGGCCTGTCCATCGTGGTGGGCGTGCTGCTGGGCTTTGTGGTCGGGTCATCGCGCATGGCCTACGCCGCCATTTACCCGCTGCTGGTGGCTTTCAACGCCGTGCCCAAGGCGGCGCTGGTGCCGATTTTGATCGTGTGGTTCGGCATCGGGGTCGGCCCCGGCATCCTGACCGCGTTCCTGATCTCGTTCTTCCCGATCACCGTCAACATGGCGACCGGGCTGGCCACGCTGGAGCCGGAGCTGGAAGACGTGTTGCGCGTGCTGGGCGCCAAGCGCTGGGACGTGCTGGTCAAGGTCGGCCTGCCGCGCTCCATGCCCTACTTCTTTGGCTCGCTCAAGATCGCCATCACGCTGGCTTTTGTCGGCACCGTGCTGGCGGAAATGACGGCCGGCGACTCGGGCATTGGCTACCTGATGCAGTCCGCCGGTTCATCCCAGCGCCTGCCGCTGGCCTTTGCCGGTCTGGTCGTGATCGGCGCCATGGCCATGACCATGTACGAGTTGTTCAGCACCATTGAAAAACACACCACGGCCTGGGCGCATCGGGGTTCGCAAGGCGAATAAACTTCCCTAATGACCTGGCACGCGTCCCTCCAACTTGACTATGCAGCGCGGGCCGAGCGCACCGTCGCCCATTTCCTGCACGATGGTCCCTTGCGCGTGCTGCAAAGTCTGTACCCGGAAGGCGATGCGGTCTGCCACAACGTGCTGGTGCATCCCCCCGGCGGGCTGGTCGGCGGCGACACGCTGGACATTCGCGTCACGGCGGGCGGTGGCGCCCACGGCCTGATCACCACGCCCGGCGCCACGCGCTTTTACCGCTCCGCTGGCGAGCTGGCCTTGCAGCGCACGCACATCACCCTGCGCGATGAAGCGCGGCTGGAATGGCTGCCGCTGGAAGCCATTTGCTACAACGACTGCCTCGCTGAAAACCGCCTCACGCTGGACCTGGCCCCGCAGGCCGAGTTCATGGGCTGGGACGTGACGGCGCTCGGTTTGCCGCACGCGAATCAACCGTTTGAGCAAGGCAGTTTCTTGCAGCACATCGAAGTACCCGGCGTCTGGCTGGAGCGCGGCCGCATCCGGGCCGATGACCAGCGCTTGATGAACAGCCCGCTCGGGCTGGCAGGCCAGCGTTGCCTGGCCTCGCTCTTTTTTGTCACCGGCAGCAAGCTGGAGCGCGGTCGGCGTGACTTGGCACTGGACCTGGCACGCGAGCTGATCGCCGCGCACGACTTGCTCGCCACGGCGGGCGCGACCAGCCCAAACGGTCAGGTCATTGTGGTACGGGTCTTGGCGCCGATGGTGGAACCGGCGATGGACTTGCTGCGCCAGATCTGGCGTGAATGGCGGCAGCATTTCTGGAGCATGCCCGCCACCACGCCGCGCATCTGGTCAACGTAGAAGCGCCTTAACGCCTCGCATTGCGCGGCTTTAAATCGCCACCAACTGCCGCACGCCGTCGCGTTCCATGTTGGCACCTTTGCCTTGGGCCAGCACCGCGCCGCGCTCCATCACCAGATAGTCGTCGGCCAGCTCCTGGGCAAAGTCGTAGTACTGCTCCACCAACACAATCGCCATATCACCCCGGTCGGCCAGCATGCGGATCACGCGGCCGATGTCCTTGATGATGCTGGGCTGGATGCC
>JAZKHK010000102.1:0-5632 GCA_040385425.1 Pseudomonadota bacterium
TTGATTTTGACGTCCTGACGGACGCGCTTACGGCCCGACGCCAGGCGCGGGTTCTTTTTCTTTGGTTTTCCAGATGCCATTATTTAATTCCTTGAGTCTGTGGATGTTGTCAGCAAAGCCTGCGATTCTAGCAGTTTGCGTTCCCACGAAACAATCCAGTCAAAGGCGGCTTCATCCGGCAGGGCGCGGCTGAAGTAGTAACCCTGAAAAACATTGCAACTCAGGTTGGCCAGATAGAGGCGTTGCGCCTGTGTTTCGACCCCCTCCGCGATGACCGAGAACCCCAGGTTATGGGCCAGTCCGATCGTGGCGGCGCAGATGGCCGCGTCGTTGCTGTCCGTCTCCAGGTCTTGTACAAACGCCCGGTCGAGCTTGAGGTAATCCAGCGGCAAGCGCTTCAGGTAGGCCAATGACGAATAGCCGGTGCCAAAGTCATCCATCGCCAGGCGCACGCCCAGTTCACGGATCAGCCCCAAGCGCTCAATGGATGCCAAGGGGTCTTGCATGGCTACGGATTCGGTGATTTCCAGCGTCAAGGCCTGGCCGGGCAAACTGCTGGCCTGCAAGGCGTCGGCAATGCGCTGGGGCAGGGTGGCGTTGCGTAACTGGACGGCACTCAAATTGACCGCCATGGTCAAATTAATCAGACCGCGCTGGCGCCAGTCGGCCAGGGTGTGACAGGCGGTGCGCAAGGCCCAGTCCCCCATTTCATTGATCAAGCCGAGTTCTTCGGCCAGCGGGATGAACTCATTGGGCGGAACCAGTTCGCCGGAAGATTTTTGCCAGCGGATCAAGGCTTCCACACCGGTGACACGCTGGCTGGCCGCATCCAGTTGCGGCTGGTAATGGAGCACAAACTGCTCTTGGCTGACCGCTTCACGCAGGGCCCGCTCCAGTTCCAGGCGCTTGGCGGCGGCCGTCATCATGGCGGCATCGAAGAAATGAAAGACGCCCTTGCCGGCATTTTTGGCGTGGTACATGGCGATGTCCGCGCTTTGCATGAGGGCGCCCCGATCCTGTCCATCCTGTGGGTAAAAGCAGATGCCGATGGAAACAGAGGTGCGCAGGGCATGGCTGCCCAGCGCGATGGGCTGGCTCAGGGAATCAATGATCTTGGCGGCAACGCTGGTGGCATCCTGGGTGTCAACCAGCTCCGCCAGCACCACCACGAATTCGTCGCCGCCGAGCCGGGCCACGATGTCGTTGTCGCGCACGGTCCCGCTCAGGCGCCGGGCGACTTCGCACAGGAACTGGTCGCCGATGCTGTGACCCAGCGTGTCATTGATGGCCTTGAAGTTGTCCATGTCCAGGAACATGACGGCCAGACGCCGGTCATGCCGGCGGGCGTCGGCCACCAGCTGGTCCAGCCGGGCTTCCAGCGTGTAGCGGTTGGCCAGGCCGGTGAGCGTGTCGCGGTGGGCCAGGCGTTCGATGGCTTCCGCTGCACGGTGCTGTTCGGTCACATCCGTGTAGATCGTGACAAAGCTGCCATCTGCCAGTGGCAGGCCGCGAACTTCGAGAATGCTGCCGTTCGGGCGGGTACGCTTGAAGACATGAGGCAGTCCCAGGCGCGCCCGTGCCAGCAATTGCTCAATCTGGGTCTCGGTGTCGCCGCTGCCATATTCGCCGCGTTCGGCATTGAACCGGAAAAAGCGCTCCAGCGTGGGCGTGCCTTCAAACAACTCGGGCGGAAAATCGAGCAGGCGGGCATATTCCTTGTTGTGGACGAGCAATTGCAGGTCGGCGCCAAACAGGGTGACGCCGCCGGGGATGTTGTCCACCAGCGTCTGGAATACTTCACTTTTGTGCCGAAGTTCGCGCTCAATGTTTTTTTGTTCCGTGATGTCCGTATAAATAGAGACAAAACCGCCATGCGGCATCGGCGCGCGACGAACATCAATCACATCGCCGTTGGGGCGTATGCGCTCTACCCGGTGAGCCACCAGATTGGCCATCTTGGGTACCAGGTTCGCAACAAAACGTTCAACATCGACGTTGCCGAATTCCCCGCGCTGGGCATTCCAGCGGGTCAGTTCAAAAAAATCGGGGTGTTTTTCAAGCACTTCCCTGGAAAAACCGAGCAGGCGCATGGCCTGATCGTTCATCAGGACCAACTGGTAATTCTTGTCATAAATACTGACCCCGCCGGGCAGGTTGTCAATCAGCGTTTGCAGGAGTTCGCTCTTTTCAACCAGCGCGGACTCACGCTGGTTGCTCTCGGTGATGTCGGTATAGCTGGTGACGAAACCCACGGTCTGCCCGTCCATCAGCATGGGGCGACCTTCCACCAGGTGGGTGCGTCCATTGGGCCGGGTGCGCTCAAACCGGTGCGCCTGGAATTGAAGCGCCATCGCGCGCCGCTGTGCCACCTGTTCGGCAGGATCACCGGGGCCATATTCCCCCCGCAGCGCCGGAACCATGATCAGGTCTTCAAACGGAACATCGCGGTAAGCGCTTTCGGGCGGGAGGTTGAGCACGTCGAGAAACGTGGTGTTCCAGCACTTGAGGCGAAGATGCTCGTCAAACACCGAAATACCTTGCGGCAGGTGATCCACCACACTGTTCAAGTACAGCGCCTGCGCGTGCAGGGCCGCCTCGATGTTCTGATGGTCGGTGATATCGGTATAAATGCTGATGAAGCCCCCATTGGGCAGGGGGGCGCCAATGATCTCGAACACACGGCCGTTGGGCCGGGTGCGCTGAAAGCGGTGCTCCAGCCTTTGGTGCGCCAGGGCCATGCGTTCGCTGGTTTGCTGGTACGGGTCTCCCGGGCCATATTCGCCGCGCATCGCATTGAAAAGCGTCAAATCTTCCAGCGTCGGCATGGCGGCCTCAAACATGCTTACCGGAAAGTCAAGCATGTCCACCAGCAAGCGGTTGATGGCCAGAAGCCTGAAATCCTGATCAAAAACACCAATGCCTACCGGCAGATGGTCCAGCATGGCTCTGTAGATAGCCAACTCATCGCGAGTGACAAGTGCAGAAGAGAAATGACCGCTAAGACTCATGTGTGCTCTATGGATGGTCAAAAAAATAAGTGCGGTATTGTGCCTCTTCAATGCTTACGGGAAGGCCTGCGCCGGGGGCTACACTCTGCGCCGTGTCACTTATCAAATCTGCCTCCATCGTATCGCTGCTGACCCTGATGTCACGCATCACCGGCCTGGCCCGGGAGTTGTTGATTGCCTCCACTTTTGGCGCCAGCGCCTTGACGGATGCGTTCAACGTCGCGTTTCGCATTCCCAATCTGTTTCGCCGTTTTTTTGCCGAAGGCGCCTTCAGCCAGGCTTTTGTGCCGGTGCTGGCGGCCACCAAAGCGCAACACGGCGAGACTGCGACCAAGATTCTGATTGACAGGGCGGCCACGGTCCTGACCTGGGTTTTGCTGCTGGTCAGCTTCATCGGCGTGCTGGCTTCACCGGCTTTGGTGTGGGCCATGGCCAGCGGATTGAAGCAGAACCCGCATGGCTTTGAGGTGGCGGTCGTCATGACGCGCTGGATGTTCCCGTACATTGCATTCATGTCCTTGGTCGCCTTGGCGGCGGGTGTGCTGAATACCTGGCGGCGTTTTGCCGTACCTGCGGCCACGCCGGTCCTTCTTAATTTGTGCATGATCACGGCCGCCTGGCTGGGCGCGCCGTGGTTCAAGACCCTGGGACTGGAACCCATTTACGCGCTCGCCGGTGGCGTGCTGCTGGGCGGGATACTGCAATTGGCCATCCAATTATTGGCCTTGAAAAAACTCGGACTTCATCCCAAAATTGGTTTGCGCTGGAGCGAGGTTCGCTCGGCGTGGGCTGACCCCGGCACCAAAAGCATCATTAAATTGATGGGGCCAGCCATATTGGGCGTCAGCGTGGCGCATATTTCAATGTTGATCAACACCCAAATTGCTTCCCGTCTGGCGCCCGGCAGTGTGAGCTGGATCACCTATGCCGATCGGCTGATGGAGTTTCCCACCGCCTTGCTGGGTGTCGCCATGGGGGTGGTGCTGATGCCGCAACTCGCGGGCGCACGCGCCACGGGCGATACCGCCAAATACTCGGCCATGCTGGACTGGGGCTTGCGTCTTGTCGTGCTAATGGCCGTGCCTTGCGCGGTGGCGCTGATCGTCTTTGCCAAGCCCCTGGTGGCGGTGCTCTACCACTACGGCGCCATGACCGATTTTGATGTGCAGCAAATCACCTCCGCCTTGATGGGCTGGGGCGTCGGCCTGATTGGCATCGTCGCCATCAAGGTGCTGGCGCCGGGCTATTACGCCAACCAGGACACCAAAACGCCGGTGCGCGTGGCGATCGCCGTACTCATCATCACGCAGTTGCTCAATATCGGCTTGGTGCCGGTGTTGGCGCACGCCGCGCTCACACTCTCCATCGGTATTGGGGCCATGATCAATGCGGTGTGGCTGCTGGTGGGGCTGCTCAAACGCGGTAGTTACAAACCCGAACCCGGCTGGGGCGTCTTTGTGCTACAAATCATTGCAGCCTGTGCTTTGCTCGCCGTGTTCCTGATGTGGGCCAACGGCGCTTTTGCCTGGACCCAGCTTCGCGCCGAAAGTTTTAAGAGGATTATGCTTCTGGCCCTTATCCTGCTTGCATCGGCAGCTATTTATTTTGTAGCGCTTTGGGCGGCAGGCCTGAAGCTTAAGCAATTCCTGCGGCGTTGAGGTGCCTGGCTAGAACCTGTTCGGAAAGGATGTTTGTATGAATCTGTCACTGGCTGTACCGACCCCGCTCGAATACTTCGCAACCCTGGTGCAAAGCGATACTGACTTTCCACTTCTGGAGGCGGCGGTCAGTTTGGCCCAGGACGAATATCCTGATCTGGATGTGGGGCAGGTGCTGGCCGAAGTGGACGAATTGCTCGCCCGTCTGAAACGCCGAATACCGCCCGACGCCGGCGCGCTGCAAAAACTGCGGGTCGTCAACCAGTTCTTCTATTCCGATTTGAGCTTTGCCGGCAACGTCAACAACTACTACGACCCCGACAACAGCTACGTGAACGTTGTTTTGCACACCCGCCGGGCGATTCCCATTTCGCTGGCGGTGGTCTGGCTGGAATTGGCCCAAGGCCTGGGGCTGGCCGCGCGCGGTATCGGGTTTCCGGGGCATTTCATGGTGAAAGTGAATTTGCCCGAAGGCCAGGTCGTGATTGACCCGCTGGACGGGCAATCGCTGAGCCGCGAAGACCTGGCCGAACGCCTGGACCCGTACCGCAACCGCAGTGGTTCGGCAGATGAGTTTGAGGTGCCGCTGGGGCTTTATCTCCAGGTAACGCCTTCGCGCGACATCATTTCAAGAATGTTGCACAACCTGAAAGAAATCCACAAAGCCCAGGAAGACTGGCTGCGTCTGATTGCCGTGCAAGACCGGCTGATTGTGCTGCTGCCGCAAGCTTGGCCTGAGTACCGTGACCGCGGCCTGGCCCATGAACAAGCCGGGCACGCCGAGCTGGCGTTGCAAGACCTGGAAACTTATCTGTTCAATGCCGATGAAAACCGGGATCTGGTTGCCATCGCCCATCGGGTGGCTGAATTGCGACGCGCCAAGAGCTAACAGGGCTCTAGCCCTTGTAATATAAGCACATACAGCTATTTAATTGATAGCAATTTCGGGTTTGATGTCGGGCCGTA
>JAZKHK010000103.1:0-8694 GCA_040385425.1 Pseudomonadota bacterium
TCCATCGCGCCGCCCATGCCCTTGACCATCTTGCCGGGAATCATCCAGTTGGCCAGATCGCCTTTTTCGCTCACCTGCATGGCACCCAAGATGCTCAGGTTGATCTTGCCGCCGCGAATCATGGCGAAGCTGTCATGGCTGCCAAAAATGCTGGAGCCGGGGATGGTGGTCACGGTCTGCTTGCCGGCATTGATCAGGTCGGCGTCCACCTCGTCATCAGTCGGAAACGGACCGATGCCGAGCATGCCGTTTTCGCTTTGCAGCCAGACTTCAATGTCGGGTTTGACGAAGTTCGCCACCAGGGTCGGCAAACCGATACCGAGGTTGACGTAAAAACCGTCGCGCAATTCTTCAGCAGCCTTAGCCGCCATTTGGTCGTGTGTCCAAGCCATGATCAGACTCCTGCTTTCTCGGTGATGGTGCGTTTTTCGATGCGCTTTTCGGGGTTGGCGTTCAGCACAATCCGGTGCACATAGATGCCGGCCAAATGAACGGAATCGGGATCGAAGGTGCCGGTCTCGACAATCTCTTCGACCTCGACCACGGTGATCTTGCCCGCCATCGCCACGGCCGGGTTGAAGTTGCGCGCGGTGCGGCGGAACAGCAAATTGCCGCTCTTGTCAGCCTTCCAGGCCTTGACCAGCGACACCTCGGGCTTCAGCGCCAGTTCCATGATGTGAACGTGACCCTCAAACTCGCGCGTTTCCTTGCCTTCGGCCACCAACGTGCCCACACCGGTGCGGGTGTAGAACGCAGGGATGCCGGCGCCGCCAGCGCGCAGCTTTTCAGCCAGCGTGCCTTGCGGTGTGAACTCAAGTTGCAACTCGCCAGCGAGGTACTGGCGCTCAAACTCCTTGTTTTCGCCCACGTAGCTTGAGATCATTTTCTTGATCTGGCGGGTTTCCAGCAGCTTGCCCAGGCCAAAGCCATCGACACCGGCGTTGTTGGAGATCACTGTCAGGTCTTTGACCCCGCTGTCGCGCAGGGCGTCAATCAGGGCTTCAGGGATGCCACACAGGCCAAAGCCGCCCACAGCCATGAGCTGGCCGTCACGGACGATGCCTTCCAGCGCTGCGGCGGCGCTTGGGTAAATCTTGTTCACTTGATTAATCTCCTGTGTTGTTGCATTTGCTCGACGATACTACCTAAGAACATACGTAGTTTTTCTTAACGTACAAACCCTAATTACAGCCCTCTTATACCCATGGATCTTGATTACCGTCTTGCGTTTGATCTGGCCCCGGTCGGTCTCGCCTTGTCAAGCAACCGGAAAATGATGGATTGCAATCGCCGCCTGTGCGAGATGTTTGGCGCCTCGCGCGAGTTGCTGGTGGGCCAGTCGTTTGAGGTGCTGTACCCCAGTGCCATCGAGTTTGAGCGCACCGGTTTGCGCATTGAGCCCATCCTGAACCGCAATGGCACCTACTCCGATGAACGCATCATGAAGCGCGCCAGCGGCGAAACCTTCTGGTGCCATGTGACCGGGCGCGCACTCAACCAGAACACCCCGCATGAAGCCGGTATCTGGACCTTTGAAGACCTGAGTTCGCGCCGCCCGGTCAAGGCCGAATTGACGGCGCGTGAACGCGAGGTGGCGGCCCACCTGATGGACGGCCTGACCTCCAAGGAAATTGGCAAAACGCTCATCATCAGCCACCGCACCGTTGAAATCTACCGGGCCCGCCTGATGCGCAAATACAAAGCCTCCAACACCGGCGACCTGGTGCACAAGCTGATGGCGGGATGAGTGCCGGATGAGCCATGCCAAAATAAAGCATGGACACCTCTACTGCTACCCCTGACGTCACGTCCCTGGATCACTCCTCCGAGAGTGCCACCAAGGAGCTTTACCGCGCTGCCATTGGGCCGATCAACGCCGACTATTACCTGCCGGTCTTTTTGCGTTTTGAGGCATCTGAACGCCCCGGACGCAGCTGGAATTGGGCCGCCAGCCTGAACACCCTGAACTGGATGGCGTTTCGGCGCATCCGGGGCGGTGCGCTGGTTTATCTGGGAGGCTTGGCCGGCACCGGGCTCATGGTGTCTGGCATGGGCCGCATGTTGTTTCAGTTTTCTGAAACTACAGATGCAGAAATAGTGCTGTGGGTCGCCTTTGGCATCGCCGCCTTTGTAGTCCCCGGCCTCTACGGCAACGCCCTGCTGCACGCCGACAGCCGCAAAAAAATGACAGCCGCACTGACCGGCTCCAAAACCTTGCTCGAAGCCTGCAATACCCTGACCCGGCAAGCGGCTTCCATCAAACGCTTTCTCGGCCTGGGGGCTCTCAATCTGGCACTGGCTGGCGTGGCTACCGGTGCATTCATGTCCTTTTCATCCATCAGCACGCTGATGGTCAAGACCCTGAAAACAAGTGAAGGGCGCCCGCTGGCCGCGGTGATCCCCATCACGGACCTCACGCCAAAACCGGCGCTCCTGACCGCTTCTGCGCCCGCCCCTTCAGCAAGCGCCATGGAACCGATTTTGCCGGCGCCAGTCGCTTCTGCGCCACCCTCTCCCGCACCGGCCTCGTCAGCGCCTGCGGCCTCCGCCAGCAGCATCGCACCGCCCATCGTGGTGCCAGCCAAACCGTTGAAACCAGCCCTTGAACCGGCCAAGCCAGCCGCCGCCGCATCAGCAGTGGCGGCCGTCAAAAAACCAGCCCCGGCAGTTGCGCGCCCGGCACCAGCGGCGGCCCACCCATTTTATATCAACGTCGGCTTGTTTTCCCAAGAGAGCAACGCCACCAATGCGCAAGCGAAATTAGAGGCGGCGGGCCTCAACGTCTTGACGCAAAAACTGGAAACTGCCAAAGGCCCCACCACACGGGTGCGCGTGGGGCCGTTCAGCACCCGCAAAGAGGCGGATGCCGCTGTCCAAAAAATCCACGACATCAAACTGGAAGCAGTGGTTTCCCAGAAATAGCAGTTTCGAAACACACCACCTGCGCACCGCCCGTGGTGTGGCCTCTTTAGCGGGGCTTGACCGGTCTTGTTGTGCTATTTGACTGGGCCAGTTTCACGGCCTTTTTGGCGGAATTCTGAGCCGACTCGATCAAGTCCTGACTGGCCTTGACAGCGTTGGCGAAGGCCACCACGGCATTTTCTGCGCCGCCAGGCGCATTTTTTTCGAGGTTAGCCAACACCGCATTGAATGTCGTCTTCGCTTCGACCAGCAGGGCGTCGAAGGATTTATTCAGCTCAGCATTGGAGTCGGATGCCAGGGCGAACAAATGCTGTGCATAGCTGGCAGATTTCTCGACCAGGGATTCCAGCAAATCGGAGAAAGCCGGCAACTCTTGCTTCCCCTTGGTCCCAAAAACGGCTTGGGTATGGCGGAAGGTATCCACCCAGACAGATTTGGACGTAGTCAGGTTCAGCTTCACGAGTTGTTCAAATTTGTCGTAACCCTGATTGGTCAGGCCTTCCAACTTCTGCACGCTGGCTTTGTTGGTGGCAATGAATTGTTCGGGGATGTAGGCCATTTCAATTTCCAATTTGATTAATCGGGAGTTGGTAGAGCCCCAACTGCTGCGTCCTTTTTATGGCATCAGGACAGGTTGAATTTAAGCAGCACACTCTATTGACAGCGTTGCGTTATCGCAAAGCACCCTTCTGTTTTTCCTTTCCAAAGGAAAGTGAGCAACTGGGTTTGAGCATCGATTTCAACCAAAGCGTCCATGAGGTATCCAGGCCCAGGAGCCCAATTTAAACCGGGCCATCGATCACCTCGGCAGCCGAGCGAAACGCTTCGACCGCTGCCGGCACGCCGCAGTAGATGGTGGCGTGCAGCAACACTTCCTGAATCTCGGCCACGGTGGCGCCGTTGTTCAGTGCGCCGCGCACATGGCCCTTGAGTTCGTGCTGTTTGCCCAAGGCGGTGAGCATGGCCACGGTGATCAGGCTGCGGGTTTTCAGGTCCAGGCCTTCGCGTTGCCACACGTCACCCCAGGCATTGCGGGTGATGTGCTGCTGCAGCGGCCGCGTGAAATCCGTGGTCTTGGCCAACGCATTGGCCACAAAGTCTTCGCCCATCACCTGCTGGCGCTTGGCCAGACCTGCTGTGTACTGTGAATCCATGGGGTTGTTTCTCTCCAAAATTTGATTGACGAAAATGGCCCCGGATAATGCCACCAAACAACACCAGGAGACACCATGGCCCGCTACCCTCACCCCGAACTCAAGGACCTGCCCGAGGACATCCACACCAAAATTCTGGAGGTGCAAGCCAAAGCGGGCTTTGTGCCCAATGTGTTTCTGGCCCTGGCGCGGCGTCCGGCCGAGTGGCGCGCCTTCTTTGCCTACCACGACGCCTTGATGCTCAAGGAAGATTCGGGCTTGACCAAGGGTGACCGCGAGATGATCGTCACCACCACCAGCGCGGCCAACAAGTGCCTGTATTGCGTGGTGGCGCACGGCGCGATTTTGCGCATCTACGAGAAGAAACCGCTGGTGGCCGACCAGGTGGCGGTGAACTACCGCAAGGCCGACATCACGCCGCGCCAGCGCGCCATGCTCGACTTTGCGATGAAGGTCTGCCTGCAGTCCGACGAGGTGCAAGACGCCGACTTTGCCGCCCTGCACGCCCACGGCTTCAGCGATGAAGACGCGTGGGACATTGCCGCCATCACCGCCTTCTTTGGCCTGTCCAACCGCATGGCCTCGTTCAGCAACATGCTGCCCAACCCCGAGTTCTACCTGATGGGGCGGGTGCCGAAAGCAAAATAATTGCTATTGATATAGGAGCTACTCACGCAGCCTGCACGGGGGCTAGAGGCCGATTTGTCAAAAAAATTGGTTAAAAATCAGGTCACCAACGCCCGCAACCAGTCCGGCAGGTTGATGGCCTTCTGGTTCGGAAAATCGACCCAGATGGCGGTGGCGCCGCCGGCGGCGTAAATCACACCGGGCTGGTCGGCCCGCTCCATCGTGGCCCAGGTCTCGAACGTGGTGCGGCCGGGGTCGCTCACATACATCTTCAGCTGCACATCGCCGGGGTATTCGAGCTGTTTATAGAAGTTGCAAAACGCGTTCACGATCACCATCCCCTCGCCCTGGGTGTCCAGCGTGCAACCGATGGAGCGCAGCCAGTCCACCCGGCCCATCTCCAGATAGCGGAAATAGGTGGTGTTGTTGACGTGTCCCAGCGCATCCATGTCGCCCCAGCGAATCGGGATGGGCATCTCAAACACGAGTTTTTTCTGCTGCGGAATTTCAATCTTCATTTTTGTTCCTTGGTAAAACGGGTGGCGGCTTGCGGGCGTGTTTCACGGTGGGCCAGCCCCAGGGCGCCTGTGGCGCGGCAAAGACTTCCATCACCAGCAAAGGCGCGCCCCGGCGTGTGAACACCGAGCGCCGCGCCGGCAAAGTCCTGACCGCCAGCGCATCGCCCGTGGCGCGTTGCCAACTCCGCGCCACATGGCGTTGCAAGGTCGTGGCCGGCTTGACATTGACAAACTCCAGCGGCGTGCGCTCGATGCCGGTGCGCCGGAACAAGACATCGGCCAGAGGTCGCGTGCCCAGGCCGCGGATGGCGCGCCAGGCCCCAAGCGATTGCGCATGCGCCGTCACGCTGCGGGCAAACACCACGGCCACCTCGTCCACGCTCAACACCACCTCGCGCACATAGCCGGGCCGGCGTCCGGGCAAGCCCAGGGCGCGGGCTTCATCGAGGCCGAGTTTTTGGCGTCCCTGGTCGAGCACCTGCACACTGAATGCCTGCCCCGCCCCGGCCAGACGCGCACTCAGCGAGCCAGAGGCGCCCACCCAGCGCCGCACGGCGCCCCGGTACTTATTGCGTTGCGTCCACGGCATCATCGATGCGCCCTGATGGAAGCCAGAATGCCCAGCGTGAACAACACCGCCGCCAGCAGTTGGAGCACACCGGGCCACGCCCGGTCCCACATAAACGAATACAACAAAGCAAACAAGGTTTCACTCACAATCAATTGACCGCACAAACTGGGGCTCAGGCGTTGGCTGGCCATGTTCCAAAAAATGGTGGCAGCCCATGTCGAGCCAACCCCGGTCGCTATACAAATAATAGCAGTCAACACGGGCTGTTCAATTGCCAGCAGCGCTTGGGGTTCCGAACCCGCAAGCAGCCAGAGCAACAGCGCACCGATGCCGGTGGCAATGCCAAGCCAATTGGCCCACTCGGTGGCACTCACTTCGGGATGGCGTTTGAGCCAGGCGGCATTGAGCAGGGCAAACGCCGTCCAGCACACCATCGCCAACACCGCCAGGAACACACCCTGCCAGTAATGGTTGCCGGACGGGGCTGGCACCAGCAGGGGCGCCGCGAAGGTGGCGTTCATCATCAGCGCCAGACCGGCGGCGGTCAGCACCAGGCCCGGCAGCAGCGAGGACCATTTCAGGCCCAGCGGCTTGCCCAGCAACATGACCCATATCGGAATGGTGCCAATGATGAGGGCCGGCACCTCGGTGCCGGTGTCATGAATCGCCAGCACCAGCAGCAGGTAGTAGCCGGTGAAGCCCAGCACGCTCATGCCCAGCGCCGCCAACGCCTGGTCCAGGGTGGGCCGCTGGTGCCTGGACCAACTGAACGCCATCACCGCCACCGCCATGGCCCCGTAGCTGACAAAACGCCCAGCCGCCAGATCGACGGACGACAGCCCCGGCGTCATGCGCGGCGCAACAAAACCCAGCCCCCACAGGGCACCGGCGGCCAGACCGGCCAAAATTCCCGTCAGCATGCCCGCTCAGGCACCAAAACCATCGTCCGCAGAAATCACGGCTCCGTTGATGAAATGGCTTTCATCGGCGCACAGCATCACCAGCAACGCGTCCAGATCCTGGGGTTGCCCGACGCGTTTGCGGGGCAGCAGATTCATCAGCTTCTGGCCCTGTTCGGTCTGCCAGTGGTGGTGGTTGATTTCGGTGTCGATGTAGCCGGGGCAAATGGCATTGACGTTGATGCCAAAGCGGCCCCACTCCAGCGCCATGGCCTTGGTCATGTTCACCACCGCCGCCTTGCTCATGCAGTACACGCCGATTTGCGGCAGCACGCGCAAGCCCGCCATCGACGCGATGTTGACGATGCGCCCGCCGGTGTAACTGCCAGGCGCCGTGCCATTGGCCCGCGCCAGCATGCGTTTGCCGACCTCTTGCGCCACAAAAAAAGCGCCTTTGACGTTGACATCGAAGGTGTAGTCAAAATCTTCTTCCGACACATCCTGAATGCGCTGTGTGGTGCTCACGCCCGAGTTGTTGATCAGGATGTCGATGGAACCGACTTCGGTTTCGGCATGGGCCACGGCCGACTTGATGGACGCCAGGTCGGTCACGTCCAGCTCAATCACATGCGCGTCCCCGCCTTCGCCGTCAATCTGGGCACGCAAGTCCTTGAGCCTGTCAACCCGGCGACTGGCCAGGACCACGGCGGCGCCGGCACGCGCCAATGTTCTGGCAAACTGTGCCCCCAAACCACTGGATGCACCGGTGATAAAGGCAACCCGTCCCGAGAGATCAATGCTGTAAGCCATTTATAAGTCTCCAAATGTAAAAAGAACGATCGTTCTTTTGCTTCAAATCAATGCTGGCCATCATTTTGGCGCCCGACAATCAGTCGGCTAAGCTATCTTTTAAAACAACAAGCTATTAAACCTATTATTAAGCGAGACGCACCATGACAAATCAGGAAATTCTGGCCCAATTCGGTCCCCGCGAAGCAATGGAGTACGACGTGGTCGTCGTCGGGGCCGGCCCCGCCGGCCTGGCCACCGCCATTCGCATCAAGCAACTGGCTACTGAAAAAGGCAAAGAAGTTTCGGTCGTGGTGCTGGAAAAAGGCTCCGAGCCCGGCGCCCACATCCTGTCGGGCGCCATCATGGACCCGATCGCCATCACCGAACTGTTCCCCGACTGGCAAGCCATGGGCGCGCCGCTGCACCAGCCCGTCACCGACGACGCCATGGTGTTCCTGAGCGAAAACTCGGGCTTTCGCACCCCCAAATTCTTTTTGCCTGAATGCTTTCACAACCACGGCAACTACATCATCAGCCTCGGTGCCGTCACGCGCTGGCTGGCACAACAGGCGGAAAACCTGGGCGTGGAAATTTTCCCGGGCTTTGCCGCCGCTGAAGTGCTCTACAACGACGACGGCTCGGTCAAAGGCGTGGCCACCGGCAACATGGGCGTCGGCAAGGATGGCGAACCCGGCGACAACTTCCAGATCGGCATGGAGCTGCTGGGCAAATACACCGTTTTTGCCGAAGGCGCGCGCGGCAACCTGGGCAAGCAGCTCATCGCCAAGTTCAAGCTCGACGACGGTTGCGACCCGCAAACCTATGGCATCGGCATCAAGGAACTGTGGGAAATTGATCCAGCCCGCCACCAGCCCGGCTTTGTCATGCACACCGCCGGCTGGCCGATGGAAAACGACACCTACGGCGGCTCCTTTCTGTACCACATGGAAGACAACAAGGTGGCCCTGGGCTTCATCACCGGGCTGGACTACGCCAACCCCTACCTGAGCCCGTTCGAGGAGTTCCAGCGCTGGAAAACCCATCCGAACATCCGCTATTACTTTGAAGGCGAAGGCGTGAAACCTGCCAAACGCCTGAGCTACGGCGCCCGCGCCATCACGGCCGGCGGCATCATGTCGCTGCCCAAGACCGTGTTCCCAGGCGGCGCGCTGGTCGGCTGCGACGCCGGCTTCCTCAACGTCAGCCGCGTC
>JAZKHK010000104.1:0-8453 GCA_040385425.1 Pseudomonadota bacterium
TAAGCAGGATCGAACTGCTGACCTCTTGCATGCCATGCAAGCGCTCTCCCAGCTGAGCTATACCCCCTAAACCGTCGAATTCTTTTTCAAGTATTCGTTATTTCCAAGCCTCAAATTATAGCGCGAAAAATCAAATACTTTGCAAACGCGCAATTACTTTTTCTTTTTCGACAAGTTCGAGCACCGCATCCAGTGATGGCGTCTGGGCGGTTCCCATGACCAGCACGCGCACGGGCATGGCGAGTTGCGGCATTTTGATGCTGCAGGCAGCCAGCACGTCCTTGATAACGGCCGCAATCGATGCCTTGTCCCACGCGCAGCTTGCCAGCTTGTCAACCAGCAGATTAAGCGCAGGCTTGATTGTCTCAGTCACATGCTTGGCAACTTCATCGGCGTTGGGCGTGATGTCCGCATAAAAAGCAGCAGCCCAGTCCGCCAGGACCACCGTGGTGTCGCAGCGGTCCTTGAACAGCGCGCAGATGCGGGGCAAGCGATCATCCACCGTGATGCCGCGCTTTTGAAGCTGAGATGCCACCAGCACAGCCAATGCCTCGTCGTTCATGGCTTTGAGATGTTGTGCGTTCACCCAGCGCAATTTGGTTTCATCAAACTGCGCTGCACTGCGGCCTAAATGATCCAGATTGAACCATTGCAGAAACTGCTCGCGGCTGAAGATTTCATCATCGCCATGACTCCAGCCCAGGCGGGCAAGATAGTTGACCATGGCATCGGGCAGGTAACCTTCCTCAGCGTACTGTGTCACCGGCTTGGCGCCATGGCGCTTGCTCATCTTCTCACCCTGCTCATTAAGGACAGTCGGCAGATGGGCGTACACCGGTGGCTCTTTGCCCAAGGCGAGAAAAATATTGATCTGGCGCGGCGTGTTGTTAACGTGGTCGTCGCCGCGAATCACATGGGTAATTGCCATGTCGAGGTCATCCACCACCACGCAGAAGTTGTAGGTCGGCGTGCCGTCCGGCCGGGCAATCACCAGATCGTCGAGTTCGTCGTTGCTGATCTCGATGCGGCCCTTGACCTTGTCTTCCCACACCACCGTGCCGCCTTGCGGATTCAGGAAGCGCAGCACCGGCTTGACGCCTTCGGGGATGGCCGGCAAGGTCTTGCCCGGCGCCGGGCGCCAAGTGCCGTCATAACGCGGCTTCTCTTTGGCCGCCATCTGGCGTTCACGCAAGGCGTCAAGTTCAGCGACGCTCATGTAGCAGGGGTACACATGCCCGGCGGCCTGCAACTCGGCCAGCACGGTTTTGTAGCGGTCCATGCGCTGCATTTGGTAAAACGGGCCTTCGTCGTAGTCCAGCCCCAGCCAGGTCATGCTTTCGATGATCACGTCCACGGCCGCCTGGGAGGAACGTTCCACATCGGTGTCTTCAATGCGCAGGACGAACTCGCCGCCCGTGGCCCGGGCAAAAGCCCAGGGGTACAAAGCCGAGCGGATATTGCCGAGGTGAATAAAGCCCGTGGGAGACGGGGCAAAGCGGGTGCGGATTTTTTGTGTCATATCAGGGTATCCAGACCGAGAAGGCCGCGCGCGAGGTCGGCTTTCAGGTCGTCAATGTGTTCGAGTCCAACCGCCACGCGGATCAGGCCCTGGCCGATGCCGGCGGCTTGTCGTTGTGCTTCGGTGATGCGCCCGTGCGAGGTGCTGGCGGGGTGCGTAATGGTGGTTTTGGTATCGCCCAGATTGGCGGTGATGGAACACACCAGCGTGCTGTCAATCACATGGAAAGCGTTTTTACGCGCTTGCACGGGGTCGCCCGCCTTGACATCAAACGACACCACGGCGCCGCCCAGGCCGGACTGCTGCTTCATGGCAAGCGCATGTTGTGGATGCGACGCCAGACCTGGGTAATACACGCGGGCAACTTGAGGCTGGGCTTGCAGCCAGGTGGCCAATGCCATGGCGTTGTCGCTCTGCGCCTTCATCCGGATGGACAGGGTTTCCATGCCTTTGAGCACCACCCAAGCGTTGAAGGCCGACAGCGTCAACCCGCAACTGCGCATCACCGGCAAGAACTTTTCGTCAATCAGTTTTTTGGTGGTGCACAAGGCACCCGCAATCACCCGGCCCTGACCATCAAGGTACTTGGTGCCGGAATGGATCACCAGATCGGCACCGAACTTGATGGGTTGCTGCAAAGCAGGCGAGCAAAAACAGTTGTCCACCGCCAGCAAGGCGCCGCACGCATGCGCGATGTCAGCCAGCGCTGCAATGTCGCAAACATCAGTCAATGGATTGGTGGGCGTCTCGGCAAACAACAAACGGGTGTTGGGCTGAACCGCCGCCTGCCATTGCGCTGCATCGGTTTGCGACACGAAGGTGGTCTGTACACCAAACTTGCCGAACTCTCCGGCAAAGAGGCGAATGGTGGAACCAAAGACACTTTGCGAGCAAATCACATGGTCACCGGCCTTGAGCAAGCCCATGCACAGCAGCATGATGGCCGCCATGCCGCTGGAGGTGCCAATGCAGGCCTCACTCCCCTCCAGTTGGGCCAGCCGCAGTTCCATGCTGGCCACCGTGGGATTGGTAAAGCGTGAATAGATATAGCCATCTTCTTCACCGGCGAAACGGCGCGCGGCCGTCTCGGCATCGGGCTGAACAAAGCTGCTGGTTAAGTACAAAGCTTCGGAATTTTCACCAAATTGGCTTTTTTCCACGGCCACACGCACCGCCAGCGTGTCTGGATGCAGATGGTCCGGCAATTTTTTGGCACTCATGCTCAGTCCGCTTGATTCGGGAGCGCCAGACGGGAGTTGTCCTCAGCCCCTTCGTCGCCGCCGACGCGCTTGGCATTCAAGCGGATGATGTCTTCCAGCGTGATGTCACCGGTCACGTAAACGCCGTCAAAGCATGAAGCGTCGAAGCCCTTGATGTGGGGGTTCAAGGCGCCGATGGCTTTCTTCATGGCATCCACGTCCTGGTAAATCAGGGCATCGCAGCCGATGATTTTTCGGATCTCTTCAACGCTACGGTTGTGCGCCACCAGCTCTTCGGGCGTCGGCATGTCGATGCCATACACATTGGGGAAGCGCACGGGCGGCGCGGCGCTGGCCATATAGACCTTGCGCGCACCGGCATCACGGGCCATCTGCACGATTTCTCGGCTGGTGGTGCCGCGCACGATCGAGTCGTCCACCAGGAGTACGTTGCGGCCCTTGAATTCGCTGGCGATCACATTGAGCTTCTGGCGCACCGATTTCTTGCGCACCGACTGCCCCGGCATGATGAACGTGCGACCGACATAGCGGTTCTTCACAAACCCTTCGCGGTAGGGCAAACCGAGCAACTGCGCCAGTTGAGCGGCACTGGGGCGGCTGGATTCGGGGATCGGTATCACCACATCGATTTCGTTTGGAGGCACGGTTGAAATGACGCGCTTGGCCAAGGTTTCGCCCAGGTTCAGACGCGCCTGGTACACCGAGATGCCGTCCATCACCGAATCAGGGCGCGCCAGGTAAACGTACTCAAAAATACAGGGGCTCAGCACCGGGTGATCCGCACACTGCTGCGCATGCACCTTGCCCTGCAGATCGATGAACACGGCCTCGCCGGGCGCGATGTCGCGGTCAAACTTATGCAGCGTGCCTTCCAGCGCCACGGATTCGCTGGCCAGCAACACCGTGCCGTCGTCGCTGCGTCCCATGCACAGCGGGCGAATGCCAAACGGATCGCGAAACGCCAGCACGCCGTGGCCTGCAATCATCGCAATCACGGCATACGAGCCCTTGATGCGGCGATGCACCTTGCGCACGGCTTCAAACACGTCACGGGGCTGCAGGGGCATGCCACGGGTGGTCTCGCCAATTTCATGCGCCAGCACGTTGAGCAAGACCTCGGAGTCGCTCTCGGTGTTGATGTGGCGGTGGTCAGTGCTGAACAGCTCCGCCTTCAGGGCGTGGGCGTTGGTCAGGTTGCCGTTGTGCACCAGCACAATACCGAACGGCGCATTGACGTAAAACGGCTGCGCCTCTTCTTCACTGTAGGCATTGCCCGCCGTGGGATAGCGCACCTGGCCCAGGCCGCTGTTGCCCGGCAGCGAGCGCATGTTGCGGGTGCGAAACACGTCGCGCACCATGCCCTTGGCCTTTTGCATGAAGAACTTGCGCTCTTGCTGCGTCACGATGCCGGCGGCATCCTGGCCGCGGTGTTGCAGCAGCAACAGGGCGTCGTAAATCAGTTGATTAACAGGTGCGTTGCTGACAACGCCTACGATTCCACACATATTTATTCCGATCTCATGAAGGCAAATACCTTCCAAACTCTTCCGGCAACACGGGCTTTAACCCTTTGAGTGCGGCCACGGTTATTCCAGCTCCCACAGATTCCTGCCACCACGCACTTGATTGCATGGGCGTCATACCGACCACCACCGTCGCGGCCAACAACAGCACAACGCCGCGAATCAGGCCAAACGCCGCGCCCAACGCGCGGTCAGCGGGCTGCAAACCCACTGCGGCAAATAACTTTTGAATCAGCTTGGTCACCAAGCCGCCGGCGAACACCGACAACACAAACACCAGCAGGAAACCAACGGCGTAACGAAGCGCCTCTCCCGATACCGACGCGGGCAATTTCTGCGCAACGTCGGGTGCAAACCACTGTGCCAGAAAGAAGGCCGCAATCCAGCTCAGCACCGACAACACCTCATAAACCAGGCCGCGCCAGGCACCCAGCAGCAGCGAGGCGAGCAATACACCCAAAAAAATCAAATCCAGAACAGGCATCTTGGTTAGCTGGCGACGGACAAAGTTTCAACTCAATTCAAATCAAAGGGCGGCACTGCCCCGCTGTTACAAAGTCAAGATGGTCGCAGGCAAGTCCAGCTTCTTGATCTTTTGGGCCGCCTTGTCGGCCTCGGCCTTGTTACCAAAAGGCCCGACGCGCACGCGAATCCGGGAACCTTCCTTGGTCTGCGCCACATGGGTATAGGTCTTCATGCCTGCGTGTTCCACCTTCAGGCGCACTTCCCGCGCCCGGGCCACATCCGCAAACGCACCGACCTGAACCACAAATCGGCCTTCAATGGCGTCCGCCTTCTTGTCGGGCTCCCGACCTTCCAGAAGGGCTTTGACCTTGGCGCCTTCGTCCGCCTTGGGCGCCGGTTTGACTGCCTGCACCAGCTTCTCGATGGGTTTCTCGATCACTTTCTCAGCCGGCTTCGATTCTTGCTTTGCTATTACTTTAGGAGCTATCTGCGCAGGTAGGACGGGGGCTACAGTCACTTTTTCTTCATTTTTTGGCGTTACAACCGGTTCCTTGACCGCGACAGCGGCGGGCGCCGAGGCCGCCACGTCAGCCTTGGGCGCTTGCGTGACCGCCGCCGCAGGGATATTGAGCGGCTTGACCTTGTTCTTGTCGGGAATGTCGATCGGCATATCGACCGCAATCGGGCGCGGTTGCTTGTCAAACAGCAGCGGAAAGCCGACCACACCGATCAACACCAGCACGACCGCCCCAATCAGACGGTATTTGGCGCGATTTCGCATCATCTCGACACTCTCGGGATGGGCTGGCGTGGCTGATTTCTCGTCGCCACTTTTTCGAAACTTGAAAAAGGCCATGGTGTGCGGATTCAGGAGGTCAATTTGAGGGGATCAACTGGATGGCATGTGTTTGGCGTGAAGGCGGGGGATGCCGTCCTTCAGGATGCCGCCCACGGTGTAGAACGAGCCAAAGACGGCAATTCTATCAGTGGGGTCTGCCGCCTCAATGGCCGCCTGCAGTGCTTGCTCGGGGTTCGGGTAGGCCGAGGCCGAGGCATCTTTGCGGGTATTTTGGGCTTGCCACTTGCCCAGCAGCCCCTGGGCCGACTCGGCACGGGGCGTCGGCAAATCGGTGAAATACCACTTGTCGATCAAGGGGTTGATCTTGACCAGCATGGCGGCCAGGTCTTTGTCGGCCATGGCGCCAAACACCGCGTGCGTGGCCGGGAAATAGCCCATGGCATCCAGATTGGCCGTCAGCGCCGCGATGGAATGCGGGTTGTGCGCCACATCCAGCACCAGCGTGGGCTCGCCCGGAATGATCTGAAAGCGCCCCGGCAGCTCGACAAAAGCCAGGCCGTTGCGCACGGCTTGTGCCGTGATCGGCAGACGCTGGCGCAAAGCCGCCAGCGTGGCCAGGACGCCCGCTGCATTCACCAACTGGTTGGCCCCGCGCAGAGCCGGATAGGCCAAACCGCTGTAACGCCGCCCGCGCCCGGCCCAGCCCCACTGCTGCTTGTCGCCCGACACATTGAAATCCACGCCGAAGCGCCACAGGTCCGCGCCGACTTCCAGCGCGCGGTCCAGCACGCTTTGCGGCGGCATCGGATCGCTCACCACCACCGGGCGCCCGGTGCGCATGATGCCGGCCTTCTCGTAACCGATGCTTTCGCGGTCTGAGCCCAAGAACTCCATGTGGTCGAGGTCCACGCTGGTGATCACGGCGCAGTCGGGGTCGATGATGTTGACCGCGTCCAGTCGTCCGCCCAGGCCGACTTCCAGAATCACCACGTCCAGATTGGCTTTCACCATGACGTCCAGAATCGCCAAGGTGGAAAATTCGAAGTAAGTGAGCGAGATTTCAGCATCATTTTGGGTTCTAGCCCGCTCCACCTCTGCGAAGGAAGCTACCAATTTAGTAGCATCCACCGCTTCGCCGCTGAGCCGCAGGCGCTCTTCAAAATGGACCAGATGCGGCGAGGTGTACACGCCGGTGCGGTAGCCCGCCTGCAGCAGGATGGCTTCGAGCATGGCGCAGGTCGAACCCTTGCCGTTGGTGCCGGCCACGGTAATCACCGGGCAACCAAAGCGGATACGCATGCGATCGGCCACGGTGCGCACCCGTTCCAGGCCCATATCGATAGTTTTAGGGTGCAGGTGCTCGCAGTGGGCGAGCCAGTCGTTCAATGTGTTCATAGGACTTTTCATACGGTTGTGGATTGTCGCCCACCTTCAACACAATGGCATGATGCAGGCCATGAACACCCTTGCTACTGCCCCTGCCGTGACTGTTTTCGGCATCCCCAATTGCGACACCGTCAAAAAAGCGCGCACCTGGTTGACCGACCAGGGCGTTGATTACTTGTTCCACGACTTCAAGAAGCAAGGCGTTCCTGCAGACCTGCTGCCCGGCTGGATCGCCGCCGTGGGCTGGGAAACGCTGGTGAACCGCAAAGGCACGACTTGGCGCAAGCTCGACGACGCCACCCGCGCCGCCGTCATCGATGGCCCGACCGCCAGCGCCTTGATGCTGGCCAACCCCAGCGTCGTCAAACGCCCGGTGGTGGCTTGGCATGACGGCCGCGTCACGGTTGGGTTTGATGTCACACAGTGGCTGGGCTTTATGCCGTAGGCGTCACGTCTTTTGCACAGACGCGACAAGCGACACCCGGACGCTGGCGCCTCATACGCTTCGCTTTTTGAAATCGACGCCATCGTCCGGGCATCGCTTGCCGCTTGTAGCACGCCACAGACGGTAGTGCGGCGAGTCAGGACTGGATGTCGGGGGCGATTTCAAAAAGCGAAGCGCATGAGCCCCCGGCATTCAGGCCTGGCTTGTCGCACGGGTTAAAAGTCACACAGGTTTAACAGCCTTGATTTCGACCCCGATTAAAATGCCCCACATGATTACAACCACACTCGACGGCGTGTCCGTCAACACCCAGGCCAGCGTTTACTTTGACGGCAAATGCATCAGCCACGGCATCACGTTCCCCGATGGAACCAAAAAATCGGTCGGCGTGATCTTGCCCGCCACCTTGACCTTCAACACCGGCGCGCCTGAAATCATGGAATGCGTGGCAGGTAGCTGCGAGTACAAACTGGCAGGCACCGATGCGTGGGTGAAGTCGATCGCTGGCGAGAAATTCAGCGTGCCCGGCAACGCCAAGTTCGACATTCGCGTCACGGAAGGCTTCGAGGCCTACCACTACATCTGCCACTTCGGCTAAACCGCTAACTTTCACGTTAACGTTTCGCTCTGTTTTTTATAGCTGCTCACGTATATAAGACGGGGGCTAGAGGCCAATTTATGTCAAATACCATCCTTCAAAACACCCCCGTCGGCCAAAAAGTCGGCATCGCCTTCTCCGGCGGCCTGGACACCAGCGCAGCCCTGCACTGGATGAAACTCAAGGGCGCCCTGCCCTACGCCTACACCGCCAACCTGGGCCAGCCCGACGAGACCGACTACGACGAAATCCCGCGCAAGGCGATGGAATACGGCGCCGAACTGGCCCGTTTGATCGACTGCCGCAGCCAGTTGGCCGCTGAAGGTCTGGCCGCGCTGCAAAGTGGCGCTTTCCACATCTCCACTGCCGGTGTGACTTACTTCAACACCACGCCCATCGGCCGTGCCGTCACCGGCACCATGCTGGTGGCTGCGATGAAGGAAGACGACGTCAACATCTGGGGCGACGGCAGCACCTTCAAGGGCAACGACATCGAGC
>JAZKHK010000105.1:0-8902 GCA_040385425.1 Pseudomonadota bacterium
GAGCTCGAAACGCTCCGTCACCTCTGGGCGGTCATCGTTGGCGCGCGCCAGCGGCGAGATCTCGGTGGGGTGCTCCATGATGAAGGTGGGCTGCCAGAGCTTCTCTTCCACTGTCTCTTCAAAATACAGCACCTGCAGGCTGGCCAGGCTGCGGCCGGACAGACGGTTCTTCTCTTCCGTGAGGCCGAGCTTGCGCAGCGCAGCGGTCAGCCAGGCCGCGTCGTCCACATGCTCGCCGGCCTCGGTGTTCGCCACGATGGCCTCGCGGATGGTCATGCGGGCGAAGGGCTTGGACAGGTCCACGGCCTTACCCTGGTAAGAGAGCTCCGATGTGCCACGTGCCGACTGGATCGCATGGCGCACCAGCGCCTCGGTGAAGTCCATGATGTCGCGGTAGTTCCAGTAGGCCGCATAGAACTCCAGCATCGTGAACTCGGGGTTGTGGCGTACCGAGATGCCCTCGTTGCGGAAGTTGCGGTTGATCTCGAACACCCGGTCAAAGCCGCCCACGATCAGGCGCTTGAGGTACAGCTCGGGCGCGATGCGCAGGAACATCTGCTGGTCCAGCGCGTTGTGGTGCGTGGTGAACGGCTTGGCGTTGGCGCCGCCCGGAATCGGGTGCAGCATGGGGGTTTCAACTTCCAGGAAGTTGTGCGCCACCATGAACTCGCGGATGCCGCTGACGGCCTTGCTGCGGGCGGTAAAGCGCTTGCGGGCCGCTTCGTCAGTGATCAGATCGACATAGCGCTGGCGGTATTTCACTTCCTGGTCGTGCATGCCGTGGAACTTGTCGGGCAGGGGGCGCAGGCTCTTGGTCAGCAGGCGCACGCTGGTGGCGTGGATCGAGAGTTCGCCGGTTTTGGTCTTGAAGATTTTGCCCTCGGCGGCCACGATGTCGCCCAGATCCCAGTGCTTGAAGCTGGCGTACAGGTCGGCGCCAATGTCTTCGCCCTTGATATAAATCTGGATGCGACCGGTGCTGTCTTGTAAAGTGGCAAAGCTGGCCTTGCCCATGACGCGCTTGAGCATCATGCGGCCGGCTACTTTGGCAACGCTGCCTTGCTCCAGCAGTCCTTCCGGGGTTTGACCGGCGTGGGCGGCAAACAGGTCGGCAGCGTGGTCGGCGGGTTTGAAGTCGTTGGGGAAGGCCGGGCCTTTGCCTTCAGCTTGGGCTTGGCGGATGGCCTTGAGCTTTTCGCGCCGCTCCAACATGAGCTGGTTTTCGTCCTGGGGGGCTGGGGAGGTGTTGTGGTCAGACATGAATGGGCGCGATAGTAGGGGGCAGCAATAGAGGCCGGGAGTGGCTGTTTTTAGCCGAAACATGAGATTTTAAGTTCTCTGCGCCCGGTCGCTATGATTCAAATGGATTTAGACCACTTAAACAGTTAAGGACAGCGTGGGTTCGCTCGGGGTAACCGGGTCAGACTCGCAGATTTTCATGCTTTATCAAATCATTTCATTGTTACTTGAGGTCGCTGCCGGCATTCTGGGCGGCGCTTGTTTGTTGCGCCTGTACATGCAGTACCAGCGCATTCCGATGTCAGCCCGCTCGGGTAATCCGCTGGGCCGCTTTGTATTTGCCCTGACGGACTGGCTGGTGCTGCCCTTGCGGCGCGTGGTGCCTGCGATAGGGCGGCTGGATACGGCCAGCTTGGTCGCAGCCTATCTGGTGCAACTGACGCAGTTTTTGCTGTTGTGGCTGATCGCCGGTGCCGATGGCGGCTTGTTTGCCGTGCCGATTCTGGCTGGTTTCGGGCTGTTGCGGCTGGCTATTTCCGGCATGACCGGTTTGGTGATCGTGTACGCAGTTTTGTCCTGGGTGCCGACGCAATCGGTCATTTCGGATGTGATCGAGCGACTGTGTGCGCCGCCTTTGTTGCCGATCCGCCGGGTGCTGCCCCTGGTGGGAGGCATTGATCTGTCGCCGCTGGTGTTGCTGGTGCTGCTGCAGATCGCCTCAATTGTGCTGGGTTACCTGCAGGGCATGGCACTGCTGGCAACCTGATTTTTACCTGCTGATCGTCGATCAGTTCACCGCGTCCGCTGGCTGGCGCTGCAGCATGGCCAGGGTGTTGGCCACGGTTTTACGCAGTTCACGGCGGTCGCAGATGAAGTCGATTGCGCCCTTGGTTTGCAGGAACTCGGCGCGTTGAAAGCCTTCCGGCAGCGTGACGCGCACGGTGGACTCAATCACCCGGGGTCCGGCAAAGCCAATCAGCGCTTTGGGCTCGGCAATCACCACATCCCCTAAAAACGCAAAGCCGGCGCTGACGCCGCCCATGGTGGGGTCGGTCAAGACGCTGATGTAGGGCAAGCCTTTTTTGGCCAGACGCGTGAGGGCTGCATTGGTTTTGGCCATTTGCATCAGGCTCAGCAGGCCTTCCTGCATGCGCGCACCGCCGGTGGAGGTGAAACAGATAAAAGGCACTTTTTGCTCAATGGCGGTATGCACGCCGCGCACAAAGCGTTCGCCCACCACCGAGCCCATGCTGCCGCCCATGAATTCAAATTCAAAACAGGCTGCCACCACACCAATGCCGTGCACCGTGCCGCCCATGACCACCAGCGCATCGGTCTCGCCGGTGTTTTCCAGTGCTTCTTTCAGGCGTTCGGGGTACTTGCGACTGTCCTTGAACTTGAGGGCATCGATGGGCAGCACTTCCTGGCCAATTTCAAAGCGTCCTTCGTTGTCCAGAAACACATTGAGACGGGGCCGCGCGCCGATGCGGTGATGGTGGCTGCAGGTGGGGCAGACATTCTGGTTCTGTTCCAGGTCTGTTTTGTAAAGAACCGCTTCGCAACTGGGACACTTGATCCACAGTCCTTCCGGTACGCTGCGCCGGTCAGCCGGGTTGGTGTGTTGAATTTTTGCGGGTAAAAGTTTTTCGAGCCAACTCATGGGGAATCCTTAATTTGTGGGGGACAGCGCTGGCTCGCCAGGCGTAGCCGCGGTCTGTCCCGCAAAGCATCAGTTTAGTTGGGGACTTAGCAGGTCAGGATTATGAATCCAACGCAGTCCGTATTTCACGCAGAAAGTCCTGGGCAATGCAGGCGACTTGATCTCGGGGCGCCTCATCGATCAGTTGGATGATCTTGCTGCCTATCACCACGGCATCGGCGACCTTGCCAATGATGCGTGCGGTGGCCGCGTCACGAATGCCAAAGCCAACGCCTACCGGCACGCTCACATGCTGGCGAATGCGCGGCAACATGGCCTCGACCGCGCCGGTGTCCAGGGCGCCGGAACCGGTCACGCCCTTGAGCGACACGTAATACACATAGCCGCTGGCCACGGTGGCGACCTGCTGCATGCGTTCATCGGTGCTGGTGGGGGCGAGCAAAAAGATCAGGTCCAGGCCAGCGCTTTTGAGTTCGGCGGCAAACTCTTCGCATTCTTCCGGCGGGTAATCGACGATCAGCACGCCGTCCACGCCTGCAGCAGCGGCATCGGCCACAAAGGCGCTTTTGCCGTCCTGCCGGTTGTGTTTCTGGTTGTAGCGCTCCACCGGGTTGGCGTAGCCCATCAAGACCACTGGTGTGTTGGCATCTTGAGTACGGAAGGTGCGCACCATGGCCAGCACCTGCACCATGCCGATGCCAGCGGCCAAGGCTTTGTCGCCGGCTTTCTGGATCACGGGGCCGTCGGCGCTGGGGTCGGAGAAGGGCACGCCCAACTCAATCACGTCCGCGCCGCCAGCCACCATGGCGTGCATCAACTCGGGTGTGATGTCGGCAAACGGGAAGCCGGCAGTGACATAAGGGATGAGTGCCTTGCGACCCGTGGCCTTCAGGCTGGAAAAAGTGGCGGCTATGCGGCTCATTGGATGACTTTCACGATCTGTTCGGCAGCACCCTTCACGGATTGGCCGGTGCAACTGGGGCGGCAAAAGAAGTCGGCCTGGCTCAGGTCGGCCACGGTGCCGATGTCCTTGTCACCCCGGCCCGACAGGTTGACCAGAATGGACTGGTCAGGGCGCATGGTTTTGGCCAGCTTCATGGCATAGGCCACGGCGTGGCTTGATTCCAGCGCGGGGATGATGCCTTCGGTGCGGCACAGGTAGTGAAACGCTTCGAGTGCTTCCTTGTCGGTGATGCCCACGTATTCGGCGCGACCGATGTCTTTCAGGAAGGCGTGCTCGGGGCCGACGCCGGGATAGTCCAGTCCGGCGCTGACGCTGTGGGTCTCAATCACCTGGCCGTTGTCATCCTGCAGCACATAGGTGCGGTTGCCGTGCAGCACGCCGGGGCTGCCGAGTTGCAGCGAGGCGGAGTGGCGATCGGTGTCCATGCCTTCGCCAGCGGCTTCGACGCCGATCAAGCGCGTGGCTTCATGCTGGATGTAGGGGTAGAAGATGCCCATGGCGTTGGAGCCGCCGCCGACGCAGGCCACCACGGCATCAGGCTGCGTGGTTTTGCAACCGGCGCTTTGCAGCATCTCGGGCATCTGCACCAGGCATTCGGTGCCGATGACGCTCTGGAAGTCGCGCACCATCATCGGGTACGGGTGTGGCCCGGCCACGGTGCCGATGATGTAAAAAGTGTTGTCCACGTTGGCGACCCAGTCGCGCATGGCTTCGTTGAGCGCGTCTTTCAGCGTCTTGCTGCCGCTTTCCACCGGCACCACGGTAGCACCCAGCAGCTTCATGCGGTACACATTGGGGCTTTGGCGCTTGACGTCTTCGCTGCCCATGTAGACCACGCATTCCAGCCCGTAGCGGGCGCAGATGGTGGCCGTGGCGACACCGTGTTGGCCGGCGCCGGTTTCGGCAATCACGCGCGGCTTGCCCATGCGTTTGGCCAGCATCGCCTGGCCGATGGTGTTATTGATCTTGTGGGCGCCGGTGTGGTTCAGGTCTTCACGCTTGAGGAAAATCTGCGCCCCGCCTTGTTCGCGGCTCATGCGGGCCGCATGGTAAACCGGCGAAGGGCGCCCGACAAAGTGGGCCAGTTCGTAGTTGAATTCGGCAACAAAGGCCGGATCGTATTGGTACTTGGCGTAAGCCGCCTTCAGTTCATTGATGGCGTGGGTCAGCGTTTCAGAAACGAAGCTGCCGCCGTAAATGCCGAAATGGCCGCGCGGGTCGGGTTGTTGGTACTCAAACATGTTTTGACATCTCTGCAAGTTGTTGGTCGGCGGCGCGAACGGCGGCGACAAACTGGTTGATTTTTTCGGGGTCTTTGAGGCCCTTGTTGCCGGGGCCGGACAGTTCCACCCCCGAGCTCACATCGACCGCCAGTGTTTTACACCGGGGCCGCACCTGCAAAATGCCGTCGGTCACGTTGGCAGCGTTCAGCCCACCACTCAAGACGAGGTGAGCGTTGACGTTTGGAGGAAGCAGTGACCAATTGAATGTTTGCCCGCCACCACCATACCCGTCGACATGCGCGTCGAGCAAAATGGCCTGGGCTTTTGAATAATCGAGCGCGTATTTTACGAGGTCGAACTGACGACCGGCCTCGCCCAACGGAATGCGGGCTGCCCGCAAATAAGGGCGTGATCCCTGCTGCGTGGCGTCTAGGCATTGTTTTGGTGTCTCTTCACCATGAAATTGCACTGTAGCCCCCGCGATACCTGCGCAGGCAGCTATTATATTTGTAGCGCTTTCATTCACGAACAAAAGGACCGGCGTGACAAACGGCGGCAGCCGCCGGGCTAATTCAGCAGCCCGCTGGGGTGACACATAACGCGGGCTTTTGTCATACAGCACAAAACCGATGGCGTCGGCACCGGCGGCCACTGCCGCGTCCACATCCTGTTCACGCGTCAGGCCACAAATCTTGATCCGGGTGCGTTGGGCAAAAATGTTCATGGCAATCCATCAAAAGCCGGGGTGCGTTCCGGCAAACCCCAATGCGAAGCATAGCGGGGGCCGAGAAAATACAGCCCGTCAGGGGCAAACGTGGGTGCGGCGGCATCCCGATCAAGGGCCAGCAGCACATCCTTCACCCAGTTGGGCGGTTTTTTGAGTTGGCCGACCGTGATCAGGCAGCCCATGATGTTGCGAATCATGTGGTGCAGAAACGCATTGGCCTCAAATTCAAAACGCCAATAAGCGCCGCGCCTGGAAATCTCGATGCGCTGCAGTGTTTTGACCGGTGACAAAGCCTGGCAGGCCGAAGCCCGGAACGAGGTGAAATTGTGCTCACCCAGCAGGTATTGCGCTGCCTGCTCCATCGCCTCCCTGTCCAGGGGGCGAAAAGCCCAACCGACCCGACCGGCGTCCAGGCTGGGACGTACCGGCGATTCCATCAGGATGTAGGCGTAGCGGCGCGACAGGGCGCTGGCACGGCAATGAAACTCCGTTGGTACCACTTGTGCCCATTCCACCGCGATGTCGCGCGGCAAAAAAGCATTGGTGCCACGTACCCAGGATGAGGTGGCCCGCTCCAAGGGGGTGTCGAAATGGACGACCTGCATCAGGCCATGAACGCCCGCATCGGTGCGTCCGGCGCATAGGGTTGAAACTCTTTGCTGCGTGAACTTACCCAGCGCGGCTTCGAGTTTGTCCTGCACCGTCAGGCCGGATAACTGACTTTGCCAGCCCTGGTAGGCCTGGCCGTTGTAACTGATGCCGAGTGCCAACCTCACGGCAGATTCATGCCACGGTCACTCAAAGATGACTCAGGGCACGTTGCGCCTTGATTTTCATCTCGCCTGTGGCTTCAGCAATGACTTCTTCAATCAGCGCGCGTGCACCGTCCTCGTCGCCAATGGCGCTGAATTCTTCAGCCAGTGCCAGCTTGGTCGCCAAGGGGTCTTCATGCACTCCCGGTTCAGCAGCCAAAGATGGTGGCGCCGATTCCAGGGAGTCCCCCAAATCAAGCGACAGGGAGCCCAGATCAAACTCCAGCATGCCCAAATCAGGCTCTGAGGTTTCTTTTGGTTTCGATGCCTCTTCTGGCTCTGGGCTGGCTAAAGGCGCCGGGCTGGTCGCACCAAAACTGGTCGCTGCCTGCAGCTTGAAATCATCCCCGACAGCAGGCGAAGGCGTTATGGTGTTATCCGTGAGATCAAGGTCGGGCAGGGTGAATTCGATTTCATCGCTTGTTTCCTCGTTCTGGGGCATCTCTTGTGGTGCCTCAAAAGGTGCCAGGGCTTCTGTCGCCAGTCCGAAGTCCAGGTCCAGGGCTGAAAGGTCAGGTTCTGCGTTGCTGGCAGTCGTCTCACTGATGGCACTGGCAGGTTCATCGTCGAGTGAAAAGTCCAGGTCCAAGTCCAGATCGAGGTCCGATGTCTCACTGACTTGAGGCTCAATGGGTTGAGTTGCCGTTGAGCCGGCACTGCCCGCCAGACTGCTGATGAATTCGAGCGGCGCGGGACGTGAGGGGGACCCATCCGGATTTTTCGGTTGTCCGCCGGGTTGGTACAAGTCATTGGCAGGGTCAATGCTGAGGCCAAGTTCGCAAATGCGGTCCCAGTCGGACCCTGTGCCGCCGGTGACTTTGAAGGCCAGCGTAGCAAGATCTTCAAAACTCTTGGTGTCACGGCGCTTGGCGAAAATTTCAAGCAACTTCTGATGGATGGCGACGCGTCCAGGGTTGGTACGCAGGGCATCCTTCAGGATTTCCTCGGCCTGCAAATCACGACCATAGGCCAGATACACATCGGCCTCAGCCACGGGGTCAACGTCATCTACTGCATCAAGCTGGCTGGGTGAATACACCATCGAAGAGCCTGGTGAGGCGCTGTCACTGGTGTCAATGCTCTGCCCGCCGCTGGCGCCAAAGAAGGAGTCAGGCTGCAAACGGCTGTCCAGGAAGGAGCTGTCGAGCGCGGCGTTGTTTTTGCGTTGCCTGAATCGATAGAACCCAAAGCCTGCCAACAAGGCGATCAATCCAGCTGCGCCAGCCGGCACCAGGGGGTTTTCAAGCAGGCCGTCAATGAAACTGGGTTCGGGCTGGGGTTGCGGGACCGTAACAGGCGCTGCACGTTTTGCCACCGTCGATGCGGCAGCTTGAGGTGCGGATGCTGCCTGGGTCACGGGCGCTGAGGCAGCAGAACTCGCCGCTTGTAAAGGCAGAACAGGCGCTGATGCCGATGGCACGGGGGCCACGAGCGGCGCTGGCGCGGCTGCCAAACCTGATTTGGTAGGTGCCACGGCGGATGCCGCAGTGACCGATGCAACGGCGCTTGAAGCTGCCCCCAGTTTACTGAGATCGCTGATGTTCTTGGCAATTTCAGCCGCGCGACTGGCCGCCTCTTTGGCACTGCGCTCCTTGGCTAATTTGTCTTCAGCAGGCGTTCCCTGAAGGGCTCCTTTTGATAGCGTCAGTTTATCGGGCGCGACTGTGACGGACTTCTTGTCCTCCACTTTGGCTTGCACGCTTCCACTGACTTTGCGGTCAGCCGCGACAAGCGGCGTATGGGGAACGCTGCCGGCCAGTTGTCGGCGGAAAGCATTGAAATCTTTACTTTGCGCAACAATAATTTGCGACGCTTCCTGGGCTGACGTTGCCCCCGCTTGTTCGGCTGTGGGGATCGTGATGACTGAGCCAGATTTGACGCGGTTGATGTTGTCGCCCATGAAGGCCGCTGGTCAAGCGATACGTTGACTGGTTTTGTTGCCGCGGCTATTTTGCTGGCCGTGTCGCCGGACTTGACGGTGACTTGACCGGTTTCTGACGTTTCTGCAGCCCTCTTGACGGCGGGGAGGCGGGCAGCAGGCGTTCTTGCGGTGTTCCTTGCAGTCTCTGCGGGACGCATGGCGGGTGGCGCTGACTCGGCCGGGGTCGTTCTGCTGACAGGCGGTGAGACAGGAACCTGTGCCGGCGTCGGTGCGGTCGGCGCTGCTTGGCGCAGGCTTGGCGGGTCGAACAGCATGGTGTAGTCACGAACAATACGTCCCGTTGACCAACTGGCTTCGAGAACCATGTCCACGAACGGATCGTTGATAGCGCGGTC
>JAZKHK010000106.1:0-7747 GCA_040385425.1 Pseudomonadota bacterium
CGGTGCTGGCCGGCAATGCAGGCAAAACTGGTGGACTTGCCCGCGCCGTTGGGGCCGATCAGCGCCACGCATTCGCCCGGTCGCACCTCGAAACTCAGGCCCTTGACGGCCAGAACGCCGCCAAAATGCTTGACCAGATGACGCACTTGCAGCGTCATGCCCGCTTCCATTTCTGTAGCAGCCCAAGCAGACCCGACGGGGACGCCACCATGATGACCATTACAAACAGGCCCAACACACCGCGCCAATAGTCAAAACCCCGGCCCAGTTCAGCGCCCGCCCACACCAGAACCGCACTGCCCGCCGCCACGCCCCACAACTGGTGCACGCCGCCGAGCAGCACCACCAGCAAGGCATCGAGCGAGGTGGAGACGCTGGCGACCGAGGGAAACACCGCGCCCTTGTGCGCTGCAAACAGCCCACCGGCCAGACCCGCCAGCACGGCGCTTTCGACAAAAATGCGGTACTTGAGCCAACTCACCGGCAAGCCGCTGGCCGCCGAGCGGACCGGCGCATCGCGCACCGCCTGCAGCGCCGCGCCCAGGCTGGACTGGCTCAAGCGCCCCAAGGCCCAGACGCTCAGCAGCGCCACGCCGACCAGCAAGCCATAAAACAGCGTGCTCGTCTCGTCCACCACCAGGTTCAGGCCGATAACGCCGTTGTCGCCACCGCTCAAGTCCGTCCACTGGGTGGCTACCGCCCACACCACCTGCGCCAGCGCCAGCGACAACATCGCCAGGTACACCCCGCCGCTGCGCACCACCACGGCGCCAAAGACAGCAGCCACCACCAGCGCCGCCGCACAGCCCGCTGCCAGCGCGAGCGGCAGCGACACGCCCCAACTGCTGTGCGCCAACGCCGCGCCATAAGCCCCCAGCGCAAAAAACGCCGCGTGGCCAAAACTGACCAGCCCGCCCAGCGCCATCATGGCTTGCAGGCTGATGCCGAAAATCAGCAAAATCAGCCCGTCCGCCGCCAGCGATTGCCAGTAACCGCCCAGCAGCCCAACCGCGCCCAAAGCCAGCGCCAGCGCTACGAAAGTGATAGCTGCCCACACCCTCTGGACGGGGGCTACGATGAATTTTTGTGCCAATTCGACGGGGCCGGCATCCAGCGGCTGGCCCAGCAGCCCCATGGGGCGCCAAGCCAGCACCGCCGCCATGGTCAGAAACACCAGCACCAGCGTGGCCTGCGGGAAGATGCTGATGCCCAAGGCATGAATCAGCCCGATCAACAGTGCGGCCAGAAACGCCCCGGCAATGCTGCCGAGACCGCCGGTGACCACCACGACAAAAGTCTCGACCACCACGTTCACATCCATCTGCAAATTAGCCGGTTCGCGCGGCAGTTGCAGCGCGCCGCCCAGCCCAGCCAGGGCGCAGCCGAGCACCACGGCGCCCAGCATCAGCGGTTTGGGATTGACGCCCAGCGAGGCCAGCATGGCGCGGTCTTGCGTGGCCGCGCGCAGCCGCTGGCCAAAGCGCGTGCGGTGCAGCAACATATACAAACCCAGCCAGACCAGCGGCCCCAGTGCGATGGTGAGCAACTGGTACTGCGGAAAATACTCGCCCCACAACTCCACCGAGCCCTTGAGCCCGGGAAAGCGCGGCGCAAACACTTCATCCGGCCCAAACACCCAGCGCATGGCGTCATGCAGCGCCAGGGTCAGGCCAAAGGTGGCGACCAACTGGTACAACTCGGGCGCGCCATAAAGCCGTCTTAACAAGACAAATTCGGCGATAGCCCCCGCCCCGCCTGCACAAGAAGCTCCCAAAAGCATAGCAAGTGCATACAGCGCGGCGCTGTCGCCCCAGGCCGGAAACCAGTTGCTGACCCAATGCGCGGTGAACAGCGCACCCAGCATGAAGAAGCTGCCATGCGCAAAGTTCACGATGCGGGTGACGCCAAAAATCAGCGTCAAGCCCGCCGCCATCAGGAACAGAGTGGTTGCATAGCTCAGGCCGTTAAGGCACTGGATGGCGAGGAAGGTCATCTAAAGGCAACCCAAGCTGTCAAGGCAGATCATGCCTGCCATGGCAGTAGGGAACTGGCGGATTTCGATCATCAATCCAGCCAATGCGTGAATTCTTCCACCGGCACGCGCGGTGTGTGGAAGGTGTTCACCACTTCATCCATGTCGGCATAGCCCAGCGCCATGCCGCAGACCAGCATTTCATTGGCACCGGCGCCGATGTGCGGCAGGATGATGTTGGAAAAGCCGTTCCAAGCCGCCTGCGGGCAGGTGTGCAGGCCGTGGCCACGGGCCGCCACCATGATGTTTTGCATGAACATGCCGTAATCCACCAGCGAGCCGCGCCCCATCACGCGGTCAATCGTGAACATCAGGCCGACCGGCGCGTCGAAGAACTTGAAGTTGCGCTGGTGCTGCAAGTGCATCTTGTCCTTGTCGCCCTTGGTGATGCCGAGCAGGCCGTACAGGCCCCAACCGTTCTCGCGGCGGCGGTCGATGAAGGGGCTGACCCATTTTTCAGGGTAATAGTCATATTCTTCGCGGTACTCGGCGGCCAGATCGGGGTTGGCGCGAATGGCATCGTGGGCGGCGCAGACCTTGTCACACAGGGCATCGCGGCTGGCGCCTTGCAACACATAGACCTTCCAGGGCTGGGTGTTGGTGCCCGACGGCGCCCGGCTGGCGACCTGCAGCAGCTCGGTGATGAGCTGGCGTTGCACCGGTTGCGGGGTGAAGGCACGGGCCGACATGCGCGAAGTGATGGCGGCATCCACGATGGTTTGGGTCATAGAAGGGGTTCCAGAACAGTTGTTGAATTGAGAAGGCCGAGACACCGGGTTTGACCGGTTCGGGCGCGCCTGGGGTCTGATTTTGCCAGTGCGCTGCCGCGTTATTGCGTCATCCAGTCTTTAAAGATTGCCAGCGTTGCCAATAGTCAAGTGCCACGCGGTAGGTGGTGAGCTGCACCTGTACGGTTTCTTCGATCTTGACGCCGTAACCGCCCGCCATGACGAAGGCCACCGGAATGCGGCGCTCAAAGCACCAGTCAAACACGCGCCGGTCGCGCGCCTCCAGCCCATCCGCGCTGAGTTTGAGGCGACCGAGCCGATCGCCTTCAAACGGGTCCGCGCCTGCCAGAAAAATCACCAGCCCGGGATCGAAGCGCTGCGCCAGTTCATCCAGCGCCAGCGTCAAAGCGGCCAGGTAGTCGGTGTCGCCGCAACCATCGGCCAGCGCCACATCGAGGTCGCCATGCTCCTTGCGAAACGGAAAGTTCTTTTCGCCATGCAGCGACAGGGTGAAAACGCTGGCGTCGTTCTGGAAAATGCGCGCCGTGCCGTTGCCCTGGTGCACATCCAGATCGATAACAGCCACCTTCAGGGCCGGGTGATGTGCGCCCTGGCGTCGGCCCCACTCGGCCTGCGCCAGCCGGGCGGCCACGGCCACATCGTTGAAAACGCAAAACCCGCTGCCTTTGTCCGCATAAGCATGGTGCGTCCCACCGGCCAGGTTGGCGGCCATGCCCTCCTGCAAGGCGCAGCGCACGGCCGCCACTGTTGCCCCCACAGAACGGCGGGAGCGCGCCACCATGGCCGGACTCCAGGGGAAACCAATCTCCCGCTGGGCAGCGGCGCTGAGCGTGCCGTCTTCAATTGAACTCACGTAAGCCGGGTTGTGCGCCAGGGCCAGCTCGCCATGGCTGGCGCTGGGGGCCTCGATCAGCTGCACAAGAGGCAGGTGTTGTGTGAGTTGGTCCCGCAACAGACGGTACTTCTGCATAGGAAAGCGATGCCCCGCAGGCAGGGGCAAAACGAACTGATCCGAGTAAAAAGCTTTCATCCTGGCATTGTGACTTTGACTTGAAACAAGGAATTCCTAGAACACTCGTCCTAATATGCTGCAATGCAGCAAAAAAACAACTTGCCAGACTTCCGGTTCACCCTATAATAAAATCATGCTGCACTGCAACATAACCAAGGGATGGTTTTTCGGCGCAGATATTTTTACCTCATCAATAATTTTGGAGATATTTACATGTTGACCGTCGAACAACTCTTGGCTTCACAAAAAGCAAACGTCGAAACCTTGTTGGGCCTGACTTCCAAGGCGTTTGAAGGCGTGGAAAAGATTGTCGAACTCAATCTGGCTGCCTCCAAATCCGCTCTGGCCGAGTCCGCTGAACACGCCAAAGCCGTCCTGAGCGTGAAAGACGCACAAGAATTGATCGCCCTGCAAACGGCCATGTTCCAGCCTTTGGCTGAAAAGACCGCTGCTTACAGCCGTCACCTGTATGAAATCGCTTCGGGCTCAACCTCTGAATTGAGCAAGTCCCTCGAAGGCCAGGCTGCTGAAGCCCAAAAGAAATTCATGGAACTGGTTGATTCCGCTTCCAAAAACGCACCTGCCGGCTCTGAGTCCGCTGTTGCTGTCATGAAGAGCGCTGTGTCTGCTGCTAACAATGCACTGGAATCCGTGCAAAAAGCAGTCAAGCAAGCGACTGACGCGGCTGAAACCAATTTCAAATCGGCCACCGCTACGGCTGTTGAAGCTGGCAAGACCGCTACTAAAAAGCGTTAATTTTTAAACCTGGATGAAGTAAGAGAAAAGGGAAAATCCTAACTACTTCACCCAGGTCGGGATTTAAGAAACATTGGTTTGTTTCTACTGGTTGTCTCCTCGGGTCCTTTCGAAACCTTCAGGTTCAGGGATCCCTTCAGGGCTGGTCGCAAGATCAGCCCTTTTTTTATGCCAAACGCGCTGACGCCACCACCCGCGCCTCCCGGATCGGCAGATTGATCAGCGCCGCACCCACGGCCAGCACGATGTCGATGTACCAGACCCAGTCATAGCTGCCGGTCGCCTGAAACACGTAGCCACCCAGAAAAGCACCCAAAAAGCCACCGATCTGGTGAGCCAGCATCGCGATGCCGAACAGCATGGCCATATTGCTGGTGCCGAACATTTTGGCCACCAGTCCCACCGTTGGCGGCACGGTCGAGAGGTAGGTGACACCCAGGACGGCGGCAAAGACCAGCATCACAGCCGGTGTTTTCGGTGCCAGTAAAAATACCAGCACTGCCAAGCCGCGCGTGGCATACAGCAAGGCCAGCAAGGACTTCATGCGCCAGCGTCCCACCGCCCAACCCATGGCCAGGCTGCCGACAATGTTAAACAGGCCGATCATCGCCAGCGCCCAGCCCCCGATTTCTGGCGGCAAGCCACACGCGGCGACCACGCCCGGCAAATGCGTTGCCAGGAAAGCGACATGAAATCCGCACACCAGAAAGCCCAGACTCAGGTAGCGAAAGCTCGGGGTGGCGAGCGCCTGGGCAATGGCTTGGCGGGCACTGAGGGCCTTGACGCCGGAGACCGCTGCAGCCTGTGCCATCAAGGCCTTCGAATTGCCCTTGAGCACCCACACCGCCGGCAGCGCCAGCAGCACCAACACGGCAAGCCACTGCATCGCGCTGGCCCAGCCGACCGCAGCGGTCAAGCCAATGGCGATCGGCGCCATGGCGAACTGGCCGAAAGAGCCGCCCGCATTGACGATACCGGTGGCGAGCCCCCGCTTTTCAGGCGGCACCAGACGCGTGCTGGCAGCCATCAGCACCGAAGGGCCGGCCATGCCGGCGCCCCCTGCGGCCAGCACACCAATCGCAAAAATCAGGCCGGCCGTGCTGGTCATGAGCGGTGTGATGAAGGTGCCGATGGCGATCAGCAACACCCCCAGGATGATCACGCGCCCGGTCCCAATGCGGTCCGCCACGGCCCCGGCAAACGGCTGCGTCAAGCCCCACCAGAGTTGCCCGAACGCAAAGGCCAGGCTGATGCTGCCGATGCCCAGTGCGGTCGAGGTATTGAGCGCCGACAGGAACAAGCCCATGGTCTGGCGCACGCCCATCGTCAGGGCAAACGTGCCCGCGGCGGCCAGCAAGACCAGCCAGACGGCGATGGAACGATTGGGGGATGAGCGGGGCTTATTCATGGGTGTCTTCCGTGGTGGTTTTTGCCAACAGCGCGAGCGAGTCATCGATCAAGCTGTGCAATGTCAGCAGTCGCGACATGCCAAGCACTTCATTGAGGCTGTTTTGTGCCGCTTTCCAGTGCTGGCGGGCATCCGTGCGTTTCTCACGGCCGGCCTCGGTGATCGTGATCAGGCGGCTGCGCCCGTTCACCCCCTCCCCCAGCGCAACCCAGCCAGCCGCCAGCAGCGGCTTGAGATTGCGTGTCAGCGTCGACGCTTCCATTTTCATGGCCTGCGCCAAGTCACCGGGACGGATAGGCCCCAGCTTGAGCACATGCGACAAGAGCGAATACTGGGTTGTTTTGAGCCCGGAGCGGGCCAGCTCGGTGTCGTAATGCTGGGTGATGCGCCGCGTCAATTGGCGCAGCTTGAGATTGGTACAGCCTTGCAACGGGTCAGCAGCAGGCGTTGGGGGAGAAAGTGTATTGACGTCCATACGATCATTGTAGCTACAATGATTGCATATGCAACTTTAATAACAAAAGGCGACTTCATGAACAAAATCAACCACCTCGACACCTGGCTGGCTCAGGAACAGGCGATTCGCGCCGTGCTGGACGCGGGTGCCGGACCGGGCGTGGCCCGACGCGATCAGATAGAAGGCAAGACCGGACTGGCCTTGATGCAGGCGATGCTGCAGGGTGAATTGCCCTACCCGCCCATCGCCCAAACGTTGGACTTCTGCCTGGTGGAGGTCGGGCACGGCCACGCGGTGTTTCAAGGCACGCCGGGGGTGGCGCATCTGAACCCGATGGGCACGGTGCATGGCGGCTGGTTTGCCACGCTGCTCGACTCCGCCTTGGGTTGCGCGGTGCACAGCCGCATGGCGGCGGGCCAGGGTTACACCACGGCGGAGCTGAGTGTGAACATCGTGCGCGCCTTGACGCCCAAGGTCAGCCGGGTCCGCGCCGAAGGCAAAGTCATCCATTGCGGGCGGCAACTGGCCACGGCGGAGGCCAAACTGTTTGGCCCGGACGGCACGCTCTATGCCCATGCCACCACGACCTGCCTGGTGTTTGAACTTCCGCCACAATTGACCTCATGAGATTTCTACACACCATGCTGCGCGTCGGCAACCTGCAACGCTCGATCGATTTCTACACCCAGGTCTTGGGTATGCAACTGCTGCGCACCTCGGACAACCCGGAGTACAAATACTCCCTGGCCTTCGTCGGCTATGAGGGCAACCCGGCCCAGGCCGAGATTGAACTCACCTACAACTGGGGCGTCGAGTCATACGAAGCGGGCACGGCATTCGGCCACATTGCCCTGGGCGTGCCCGATGCCTATGCCGCCTGCGACACCATCAAGGCTGCTGGCGGCAACGTGACGCGGGAGGCCGGCCCGGTCAAGGGCGGCACCACGGTGATTGCTTTTGTAACGGACCCCGACGGCTACAAGATCGAGCTGATTCAACGCGCTGAATCCGCATCTGGCGCCGGCCTGCGCTGAAATTCGCTATTATTTAAATAGCTTCCCACGCATAGAGGACGGGGGCTAGAGGCCGTTTTGGCTTGAATTTTTGACATTTTTCAGGTCCAGCATCGGCGGGCACCCGCCAGGAGCCACCGACAGACACGACCTTCGGCCAAGCCGCCCTTGCGCTGGCGTTGCGCGACCGATTGCCTTACATTCAGATTCCTATTCAACCAACGGGAGTTCAGATGTTTCGTTTTATGACACCTCTTGCTGCAGCGTTCCTGGTCGCCGGTTGCGCCCGTCCGCCGCGAACTCCTAATACGCTCGTTCTC
>JAZKHK010000106.1:7757-26562 GCA_040385425.1 Pseudomonadota bacterium
TGCAGGCCCTGCGGCCACCGCCGAGTTGAAAGCCACCACGGGCAATGCCGTGACCGGCCAGATTCAGTTCAGCCAGCGGGGCGACAAAGTGCTGATCACCGGCGAAGTGCGGGGCCTCAAACCCAATACGGAGCACGGTTTTCATGTGCATGACAAAGGCGACTGCTCCAGCGGCGATGGCATGAGCGCCGGCGGCCATTTCAACCCCACGGGCAGCATGCACGGTTCGCATGAACAAAGCGAGCACCATACCGGCGACCTCCCCAGCCTGAAAGCCGACGCCAGCGGCACGGCGCGCGTGAACTTTGAGTCCAAAAGCGTCTCCGTCGGCAGCGGCAAGACCGATGTCATCGGGCGCGGCCTGATCGTGCACCGCGATGCCGACGACTTCAAAACGCAGCCCACCGGCAACGCCGGCCCCCGCCTGGCCTGCGCCGTCATCACCAAAGCCTGAGTCCAGATTTTCAGCGTCATGACGCGGCGTATTCGGGCAGGCCTGGACCTGCCTATACTGCTTTCATGACCTCTATTTCAGACCTTCGCAAAAGTTACGAGCGTGCCGAACTCAATGAAGACGCTTCGCACGCCAACCCCTTGCTTCAATTTGAAAAATGGCTGAAAGAAGCCATCAGCTCCGAAGTACCCGAACCCAACGCCATGACCGTGGCCACCGTAGGCAGCAACCTGCGGCCCAGTACCCGCGTGGTGCTGATCAAGGGCTATGACGCGCGCGGCATCACCTGGTTTACCAACTATGACAGCCGCAAGGGCCGGGAACTGGCCGGCAACCCGTTCGCCGCCCTGCAGTTTCACTGGGTGGAGCTGGAGCGGGTGGTGCGCATCGAAGGCGTGGTTGAAAAAGTCAGCGCCCAGGAAAGCGACGAGTACTTTCACAGCCGCCCGCTCGATTCGCGCATTGGCGCCTGGGCTTCGCCACAAAGCCAGGTGATCTCGGGGCGCAGCGTGCTGGTGGCCAATGCCGTCAAATACGGGGCACAGTTTTTACTGAACCCGCCACGCCCGCCGCACTGGGGCGGCTACCGACTCGTGCCTGATGCCTGGGAATTCTGGCAAGGGCGCAAAAGCCGTCTGCATGACCGGCTGCGCTACACCGTGCGCCAGCCAGCGAACGCCATGCCCGAGGGCGAATCACCGGCGTGGATTCGGGAACGCCTGGCGCCCTGAACCATCCCACAGGGCGTCAACCTAGGCGCCCGAACAAGGGTTAGTCAGGCTGGAAAAAGCGCTCTAGCGCCGCCACCGGCGCCGGGTGGCCAAAATAATAGCCCTGGTAATTGAAACACCCTTCGCTTTCCAGAAAATCGCGTTGCGGCTGGGTCTCAACGCCTTCGGCAATCACCATCATTCCCATGCTTTGCCCCAGCGTCACGGTCGCCCGCACCAGCGCCGCATCTTTCGGGTTGCTCAGGGCCTCATGCAGGAAAGACTGGTCGATCTTGAGCTGGTCCAGCGGCAGGCGTTTGAGGTAGCTCAGGGATGAATAGCCGGTGCCAAAGTCATCCAGCGAAAAACCAACGCCCCGCGTTTTGAGCGCCATCATCTTGGCAATGATGTCGTCCACATCCTTGACCAGCATGCTCTCTGTCAGCTCCAGCTTGAGCCTGGAGGCAGGAGCGCCCGTTCGATCAATCGTTTCCAGCACCTCCTGCACGAAGTTCTCGCGGTAAAACTGCAGTGCGCTGACATTGACCGCCATCGTCAGGTGCGCGGTATGGGGTTGCGTGGCCCATTGCTGGAGTTGACGGCAAGCCGTCTCCAGCACCCATTGCCCCAGGGGCAAGATCAGGCGGGTGTCTTCGGCCAGAGGAATGAAGTGCGCGGGCGACACCAGACCACGCCGGGGATGCTGCCAGCGCGCCAACGCCTCAACGCCCATCAACCGGCCCAACTCATCGACCTGGGGTTGGTAATAAAGCAGAAACTGGTTGTCCTGCAGGCCCTGGCGCAAATCGGCTTCCAGCTCGGAGCGTTCCGTCATGGCTGCCTGCATGTCGGGATCAAAAAACCGCAAGGTGTTGCGCCCGGCATCTTTGGCTTTGTACAGGGCCAGGTCCGCGCGCTTGAGCAGATCGTCCACCGAGTCGCCGCCTTCGCTGAACAAAGTCACCCCCATGCTGGCGCTGCTGTAGTGCGTGGACTGGTGGAACTTGTAGGGTTGGCGCAAAACCGCCAGCATCTTCTCGCCCACTGCCTCCGCCTGAGCGGCCGCATCGCGCAGGCTGCCGCTCAAATCCTGCAGCATCACCACGAACTCATCGCCGCCCAGGCGCGCCACGGTGTCCCCTTCCCGCACGCAATCCCGCAGGCGTTCGGCCACTTGCTTCAACAGCAAATCGCCCTGGTCATGGCCGTGGGTGTCATTGAGGATTTTGAAGTTATCCAGGTCAAGGAACAGCAAAGCCCCGCAGCGCTGGCTGCGACTGAGGCCCGCCAGCGCCTGGTTCAGCCGGTCGGAGAGCAAGCGCCGGTTGGGCAGGCCGGTGAGCGGATCATAAAAAGCCAGGTACTGGATTTCCGCCTCGGCGGCCTTGCGCTTGGTGATGTCTGCCAGCGTAGAGACATAGTGCGACAACTTTTGCAAATCGTCCTTGACGGCGGTAATGCTCAGCCATTCCGGGTAGATTTCCCCATTCTTGCGGCGATTCCAGATCTCGCCCTGCCACGAGCCGGTCTGTTCGATGGATTCGCGCATGGCTGCATAGAAAGCGGCGTCATGGCGGCCCGAACGGAGCATCCCCGGTTTTTTGCCGATGGCATCGGCCGCCGAGTAGCCGGTAATTCTGGAAAACGCCTGGTTGATGCGCAAAATAACGCCGTTGGCGTCCGTGATGAACATGCCCTCTTCCGATTCGAAGGCGATGGCGGCAATGCGCAGTTGGGACTCAGTGCGTTTGCGCTCGGTGATGTCTTCCTTGATCCCGATGTAATGGATGATCTCGCCTCGTTCGTCGAAAATGGGAGAAATCGCCGCCTGCTCCCAAAACAAGGAGCCGTCCTTGCGGCGATTGTGAAACTCACCATTCCAGACCTCGCCCGCGGCCAGGGTGCCCCACATGCTGGATTCAGCATTTTTAGAAATTTCGCCCGAAGCCAAAAACCCCGCATGCCGCCCAAGGACTTCGGCGCGCGTGTAACCACTGACCTGCTCGAACATCGGGTTCACGCTCAAAATCAGTCCCTGAGGGTCGGTAATGACAATCGAAACCGGCGATTGTTCAACTGCCGCCGACAAGGTGATGAGGGATTGCTGGGCCTGTTTGTGCTCGGTGGCATCGAAGACAAAACCATGCCAGACCACCGTTCCATCCGCGAGTTGCTGGGCCGTGGCCTTGCCGGAATGCCAGCGCACCGTGCCGTCCTCGAATCGCACACGAAACTCATGACCCCAGGGCATCAGGGTGCGAGCCGACGCCTGGAGGGACACGCTCACGCCAGCCACATCATCGGGATGAATCAGGGAGAAAACCCGCGAGTTATCCTGGGCGAACTCGTCAGGACCGAGGCGGTAAAGCTTGCGGATACCTTTGCTGACAAAGGAAAAGCTGGCGCGGCCATCGGGGCGCAGCACATACCGAAACAAGACCCCCGGTGCGCGGCTGGTGATGGACTGCAATTGCGCCAGCGATCGCTGTTGCGCAGCCGAAACCCGCCGCCCCGTGACGACACGCCAGGAGGCGAACCCGCCCAGCGAGAGCAGTAAAAAACTGGCAATGGCCGTCTGCCACAAAAGCTGGCTTCTTTTCAGCTCATGGTCAGCGAACACATCCTGGCTGGCCATCCCGATCGCCACCACCAGGGGGTAGGAAGGCAGTTTTCTGAAGTGGTGAATACGCTCGATGCCGTCCGTGATCGACCGGTAGGTGAGCATGGTGGTCTTCTCGCCCTTCACAATACGCAAGAGCGCCGGACTGGGAGAAAGATCGCCCCCGAACTTTTCCTGGTCCCCGATTCTCATGGCAATGACCGTCCCGTCTAGCCCGAATATGGCGCCCACGGCCTGCTTGCCCAGCTCCAGTTCTTTGTAAAAACGAATGAAGTAGGTCGGATCGAGTGAGACCACAACCACACCGCCAAAGTCCCCATTTTTCAGGGTGATACGGCGCGAGAGTTGAATCGACCATTTGCCTGAAGCACGCCCGAGCACAGGGCGGGAGATGAAAAGCGCATCGCTGCCGCCCTTCAGATGCGCTTTGAAATGCTCACGGTCCGACAGATCGATTCGTCCACTGAACGGGACACTGCTCAATTGAAGAATGCCATGGGCATTGATGAGGCCGACCTGGACCAGAATGCGGTCATCAACCAGCCCTTGTTCCGCCATGCTCTTCAGGTCAAGCTGGTCCCCATGCTCCAGGTATTGCCCGCGAACCAGACGAATGGTTTGATCGGCGCTGATAAAAGTTCGCTCGGCATGTTCCTGGCTGACTCGCCCCAGGTTGATGAGATCGCTTTCCGTGCTGGCAAGGGTTTGCACGCGGCTTTCGTCGATCAAGTGGGAGGTGAGTTGCCAGCCGGCGCCAAGCAGTAAGGTAACCAGCAGCCAGATAAAAAAATGAGGGCCGACACTGTAAATGAGGCCTCTGCGCTGAGAGAAAAATGACATTGATTTCGGGACAGGAATTTGTGAATCGGAAAGTCGCCGGGTGGCAACCGTCACGCGCTGACTCACTTAGTAACCCGATAGGCTCATGGTCTCTGGCCTACTGCATTTTCGGAAATCCCTGATAAAAATAGCTGACCTCCACTGCCATGAGCAAGGTCAGCGTGACACGTTCAAAGACCAGCGGCTTTGGCGTCTTCTTTCATTTTGCGTTTGAAGAAGGCGAGGAACCAAGCGCCCATACCGATCATGAATGCGATACCTGCAACACTCATCAGGCCGTAGTCGGTGGAAAAGAGATCGCTGAGTGCCTTCATGATGAATTCCTTAATAAATGATATGAATAGATCGCCTTGACGCGACCGGGGGTGACTATCACCTACCCGGCCGGTTTCAGGCATGACTTGGATCAACCACGCTTGAGATAAGGTCTTTTTTAATTAAAACTCAGCTGCAAGCCGACCTTCACACTGCGTCCTGGCAGCGGCGCCTTGCCCGCGGCCGTTTGGGTCAGGATCGAACTGGCCGAATAAGCCAGAGTGTCGCTGAGGTTGTCCAACCTGGCAAACCACAAGAGATGGGACGCACCGGCCTTCATGCGGTAAGCCAGTGAGGCATTCCACAAGGTGTAGGCCCTGGTACTCAACTGGCCGGTGGGCACATCGGTTTGCGCGGCCGAATGGCTGGCGTCCAAACGCGCACTCCACGGGCCTTGGGCCCATAGCAGCATGGCCCCCACGCGCGCCGGCGCAATGCGGGGTAGCGGCTGGCCGGTGCGGGTATTCACGGCGTGCACCAAGTCACCGCGCAACTCCAAGTCCACAGTTTGCGCCGTGTCCAGCAGTCGGATGTTGGCGCTGGTTTCAAAACCCGTGAAGCGGGCCTGCACCTGGGTGTAGGCGTATTCAGGCAAGCCATCCTGCATGCCGCCCGTGGCCTCCTGAGCGATGTAGTTGTTGAAGGTATTCACGAACGCACTCACCCCAAAACGGTGGGCGCCGCGCTGCCAGTTCAGGCCCACATCCAGATTGGTGGATTGCTCCAGCGCCAGGTCGGCATTGCCCAGCTCGAAGGTGTTTGTGGCGATGTGCGGGCCATTGGCAAACAGCTCGTAGTCCTTGGGCGCGCGTTCGCTGTAGGCCAGATTGCTGGTGAGCTGCCAGCCTGGCGCCACGTTCCACAAGGCGCCCAGCGCATAGCTGGCGGGCGTGAAGCTGCGGCTGGCCGGCGAAAAACGGGCGATCAGCGGGTTGCCCCATGATTCCACATGGACCGACTCCAGACGCACCCCGGCACTCAATTTGCCCCAGCTGGTGGCCAGCTCCTCGTAATCAAACAAGGCAGTCTGGCGCGTTTGGCTGTAGGGCGCAAAAGCTTCCTCACCATCGGCTGAAAAACGGGATGAGTCGATCTGCAGCCCGATCACCCCCTCAAGCGCTCCCCGTGGCGCGTGGCGCGCTTCCAGCCGCAGGTCGTTGCCGCTGTTTTTGAACACAGTGCCGACGCTGCCATCCTCAAACTCGGTATGTTCGTACATGCTGCGGCTTAACTGTCCTTTGACACTCTGAAAGAAGCCGCTCAGGCCGCGCACTTCCCCTTCCAGCGCAATCCGACCCGACTTCATGCCGATCGTCACCGCGTCTTCGGCCACGGTGCCGTAGTCGCTCTGAAAGCCGCTGACCGACGCGCCCAGATAACCCTGGCTGAAGAACAGCGAGCCCCCCACCGCCGCGCCATGGGTCTCACTGGCGGAGTTGCAGATTTTGTTGGCCAGCGTCGGCGCACCGGGCTTGCTGCAGGCCAGCGCCACGGGCACGGACACGTCGCCGGTGCTGCGCTTGAACACATCCACATGCAGGGCGTAGCGGTCGGTGCCGCTTTCCAGCAACAAGCCGCCGCCCTGCTCCGCATTGCCGCTGGCGACGCCCAGGTCCAGCTTACCGGTGAGGCCGCCCTGGGCGTCAAACAGGGGCTCGCGCGGGATGCGGTTGTCGATCACATTGACGACGCCGCCGACCGCGCTGCCACCGTACTGCAACGCACCGGGGCCGCGCAAGACTTCAATGCGCTCGGTGCTCAGCGGGTCCAGCGTGACGGCATGGTCGTAACTCAGGCTGGAGGCGTCCACCACGGCGCCCCCGTTGTTCAAAATGCGGATGCGGTCGCCATCGAGGCCGCGAATGACCGGGCGGCTGGCGTTGGGGCCAAAGTAAGTGCTGCTGATACCGGGCGTGCCGTCGAGCGTTTCACCCAGCGTGGTTTTGGAAAGAAATAGCAGCTCAGCCCCCGTGTACTGCGCGGCAGACGCTATTAAATCAGTAGCACCCAGCGGATTGCCGGTGACGGTCACCGGGGCCAGGGTCGCCACCGGCGGGGTTTGGGCGAACACGGTCGCGCCAGAGAAGGCGCTCAATGAGACGAGCGCGGCAGAGATTTTTTTCATGAGGGAGTCCGTTGAATCGAAAAGACACGGGCACCCACCAGCACACAGGCTGGCAGGCACCGACTTCAAAGCGAGAGAGATTCAGCGAACGGAAGGGGGGCCACGCGCTTGAAACAGCGCATGCCAGCGGGCCACCGCCAGGCCCGTGAGGGCAGAGAAAACAAAGGGCGCCAGCACCAGCGGCAGCGCCAGCACCGGCAGGCCCGGCATGGCGTCAAAGTGGCTGGACTGGTCGTAAAGGCGGCAGTCCGGAACACCGTCATCGGTGCTGTGACCGCTGAACAGCCGGGTGAGAAAACCGCCTGCGTCAGGGCCGGCCAGGGCGGCGGCATGCGGCTCATGCGTCACTTCATGCGCGCCATGCACGGCAGGCCCGGTGCTGCTCGACGGCGTATGCACAATGCCGTGCAGCAAGCCGAGGGTTTGGCTCAACAACAAAACGAACGCCAGCAGGCCCGCCGGGAGCAGCGTCCAGCGCAAAGACAAGCGTCTTCGTTGTGCCACCACAGGCTTGAATTACTTCACAGGGACCGCATCGGTCATGCGGTAGTACAGGCCGTAAGAGTCGTCGCTGAGCACGGCGAACTTGCCTTCCACGATGACCGGCTCCAGCGAGTATTTGACCGGCGTTTTGGTCTTGACCTCGACCATGCTCTCCGGCCCGCCCGGGGTGCAAAACGAACAGGTCAGCGGCACGGAACTGAGCAGAAAGTGCTTTTGCTTCTCGCCCGGGTCCAGCGGCATCATGAAGCCCTGCACGCGCTGGGTTTTGTCGTTGAGCGCCTGCACCGGCGCCGGAAACGTCGGCAACAAACGGTTTTTGACCGCTTTGGTTTTGACGCCCGACAGCAGGGACCAGGGCAACACGTCAGCCCGCTCCGGCAAGGGAGCGAACGGGCTGTTGGGGCTGTGCACGCCGGGGCCGCTGCCAGCGGGCACCTCCATGCTGCCAGGCAGCATCGCTTGCGCGGCCCCGGACTTGGCAGCCTTGGACTGCGAGGGTGACGCCTGCTGCGCCAGCGCACCCAAAGGCAGCAAAACTGCGAGGGTGGAGAAAACATAAGCGATGCGTTTCATGGAATGTCCTTGGCGCCCTGGGGCTTTAGTGCTCGTGCTTCATGCCGCAAAACTTGCCGATGGCCAGGCCTTTGCAGGACAGTTGCAGCTCTTTTTCGCAGACTTCGTCTTTTTTGCCGGCCTCCAGGCACTTGGCGGCCGCTTCATGGGCGGTGGCCATAGCCCGGTGGCGGGCAATATCTTCCTTGGCCGCCTTGTCGAGCGGCACTTCAGCCGCTATCGAAACAGTAGCTATCAGGGCAATGGATACGAGGGCTAGAAGCGTTTTTTTCATAAATTTACCTTGGTTTACCGGGATTGAAGCAGTTCCAGCACACTCACGCGGTAGGCGCCCAGCGTCGGCAAGGCCGCTGCCGCCAGCGACACGCCCAAGGCCATGCAAGGCACCCACAGCAACTCCACCGGCCACACCAGACCGCCGATGAGCAGAGAGTTGTCCAGTTGCAGCAGCCAGCCGATCAGCGCCGTCAGGGCCTGTCCGCCCGCCAGACCCAGCACGGCAGCCAGCACACCCAGCCACAGCGCCTCGGTCAACAACAAAGCCGCCACTTTTGACGGCGGCGCGCCCAACATCCGTAGGAGCGCCAAATCGGCGCGGCGTTCCCGGACTGCGCTCCATAACGCAATGAAAACGCTCAAACCCGCCGTCAGCAACAAGACGCCGGCAAAAGCTTGCAGCACCTCGGTGCCGATGCCCAGCATGCTCAACAGGCGGGTGATTTCCAGCGCCGGGGCCGCGGCCTGCATCTCGGTGCTGGTGTTGATGTACCGCGGAAAGCTCATGGCGGCCAGCGGCGTCTTGTAGCGGATCAGCGCCATCGTGACCTCGCGCTCTTCCCTCATGGCCTGGCGGTCTTCTTCATCGAGCGCGGTGAAGTCTTCATGCACCTGCCAGACCGAGGCGGTGTCGGTCAGGATCAGCCGGTCGAGCACGCTGCCGCTGGGCGCCAGAATGCCCAGCACGGTGTACACGCTGTCGCCATGGGTGTGGCCGCCCGCGCCCAAACCGTGCGAGCCGACAAAGGTGTTGCCCAGCGCCAGCCCCAATTTACGTGCAACCGTAGCGCCCAGCACCACCTGCATCGGCGCATCCCACAAACGGCCTTGCGCCAGCGTGGCCTGGTAGTGCGTGAGGTAGTCGTGCGAAGTGCCGACGATGCGAAAACCGCGGAAGTTATCGCCCAAGCTGATCGGGATCACGCTGGCCACCTGCGGGTGTGTCTCCAGCGCTTTCACCGCCGCCAACGGCACATTGCCCGGCGGCACGTCGAGGTGGAACACGCCCGACAGAATCAGCTGCATCGGGCTGCCTTTGGCGCCCACCACGACGTCGATGCCCGCCAGATCGCGCTCGAACGCCTGGTTCAACTGGTGCCCGACCAGCAGCAAAAACGTGATGGAGGCCAGCCCCAGGCTCAAGAGCAGCAGGTTCAGCGCGGCAGCCAGCGGGCGCGACCAGAGATAGCGCCAGGCGAAGACCATTGTTTTCATGCTTCTCTTTTCATAGCTGCTGACGCACGAGCTGCAAGGGCTGGAAGCCAATTTGACCATTATTTTTCGATGAAATCAGGCGAGCGACGCGGGCGTCGTGGGTGGCGATCACCAGCGTGGCGCCGTGCGTGCGAGCCGTGTCCAGCAGCAGGCCCACGGCGTCGGCGGCGGCTTCGTCGTCCAGGCTGGCAGTGGGCTCGTCGGCCAGGATGACGCGGGGCTGCAGTAGCACGGCGCGCGCCAGCGCCACGCGCTGCGCCTGGCCGCCGGAGAGTTGCGCCGGTTTGCGCCGGGCCAGGTCTTGCACGCCCAGGGCGTTCAAAGCCGCAGCAATGCGTGCCGGGTCTTCAGGCTGACCAGCGGCCCACTGCGCCATCGCCAGATTCTGCTGCACCGTCAGCGCCTCGCTCAAGTGCAATTTTTGAGGTAAAAAGCCGATAGCCCCCGCCCGCCATGCGTCAACAGCTACGTTTTTAAGAGCAGACAAGGGTTGGTCCGCGACCGTCAGTTCGCCAGCGGTTGGCGCCACCAAGCCCGCCACCAACGCCAGCCAAGTCGATTTGCCGCAGCCCGAGGGGCCGCTGAGCAGCAGCACCGCGCCTTGGTGCACATCGACATCGGGAAAGGTGAGCGTCGGGCCGCCGGGGTAGCGGTAACTGAGCTGGCGCGTGCGGATCATGGCTGGGCGTGGGCCGAGTCTCCCGTGGCGGTGGCGCAATCGGCGCACACGCCCCGCAAGGAAAGGTCCATGCTCACGCCCTGGTAGCCCAGGGTGCGCAGGGCGGCCAGCGCGGCCTCGGCGGCGCGCTCCAGGTCGCCCGCGTTGCCTTGCAGCTCGCCCGACAAGGGCTGGTCGCGGTGGCAGCTCTGGCATTCAAAGTGCGGCGTGGCGTGTACGCTGGCCGGCATGGCCTGGTAGCGGCGCACCCGGTTGGCATCCACCCGGCACAGCAACAGGCCGACCTGGGTCAGCCGGTCGATCAGGCGGTACAGCGTCACGCGGTCCAGCGCCAGCGTGCTGTCGCCTTGCAAGGCCACCTGCAATTGGGCATGCGTGTAACTGGTGTCGGGGTGCGCCAGCAACCAGCCCAGCACCAGGCGTGCCGCGCTGGTGCGGCGCAGGCCGTGCGCGGACAGCAGCGCGGAGATCGGGTCGATCACAGGGTCGCCAGCGGAGTCGGTGGGGGAAATCAGGGCGGTCATGTCGCTTTTCTCATGGGTCAGGAAATTAACGCTACCAAGTTGCATTAAACTCTACTGCAATTCAGTTGCATTATTACAGCAACACAGCCCCGGACCACCGGCGCACTCCGTAAAGATTGGATTTTCTGCATGGCATCTCATTCCCACCACTCCCACGCCACCCCGGTTCGCAGCGTGCTGGCTTGGCCCGCCTGGTTGCGGGTGCTGGCCGTGCTGCCAGCCGTGGGGCTGCTGTGGCTGGCGGTGGTGTGGGCCAACCTGGACGCGCTGCCATGGTGACTTTGGACAACCTGACGGTCAGCTACCGCCAGCACCCGGCCCTGCACCATGTGTGCGGCCAGTTTGCGACCGGCTCGCTCACCGCCGTGATCGGCCCCAACGGCTCGGGCAAAAGCACGCTGCTCAAAAGCATCATGACGCTGCTGCCCGCCTCCGGCGGATGCATTGAGGTGTCCACCCCGCGCTCGCGCATCGCCTACCTGCCGCAACTGGCCGAGATCGACCGCAGCTTTCCCATCGATGTGCGCGACTGCGTGCTGCTGGGCTGCTGGCCCACCGTGGGTGCCTGGGGCGGCGTGGCGCCCGAACTGCTGGCACGCGTGGCCTCGGCCCTGCACACCGTGGGGCTGGAGGGGTTTGAGGGCCGGCCCGTCGGCTCGCTCTCCAGCGGGCAGTTTCAACGGGTCTTGTTTGCCCGCGTGCTGGTGCAGGACGCGGACCTGATCCTGCTGGACGAGCCGTTCAACGCCATGGACAGCAAAACCACCCAGACTTTGCTGGCCCTGATCAAGCAATGGCACCAGCAGCAACGCACCGTGATTGCCGTGCTGCACGACGACGCGCAGGTGCGCGAGCATTTTCCGAACACCCTGCTGCTGGCCCGCGAAGTCGTGGCCTGGGGCGAGACCGCGCAGGTGATGACCCACCCGAACCTGCACCGCGCCCGAGCGCTGGCCGAGGCCTGGGATGACACGGCTGAAATCTGTCATACCGACCAAGGTGTGACCCACAAGGTGGCGGCGTGATGGAGGCTGTGTTGCACGTTTTCCAGGGCCTTGGCGACCTGCTGCTGGCGCCGTTTGCCGAGTTCGCCTTCATGCGCCGGGCGCTGGTGGCGACGCTGGCGCTGTCCCTGAGTGCGGCGCCTTTGGGCGTTTTCCTGACGCTGCGACGCATGAGCCTGCTGGGCGATGCGCTCAGCCATGCGGTGTTGCCGGGTGTCGCTATCGGCTTCATGCTGTTCGGCCTGTCGCTCACGGCCATGGCGGCTGGCGGCGTCATCGCGGGCATGCTGGTCGCGGCCATCGCGGGCCTGATCAGCCGTTCCACCGCCCTGAAAGAAGACGCCAGTCTGGCCGCCATCTACCTGATGGCGCTGGCGCTGGGCGTGACCTTGATCTCGCGCCAGGGCACGCAACTCGACTTGCTGCACATCCTGTTCGGCAGCGCGCTGGGCGTGGATGGGCCGGGCCTGTACCTGGTGGCCACGGTCGCCAGCGTCAGCGTGCTGGCGCTGGCCGGGCTGTACCGCGGCCTGGTGCTGGAGAGTTTCGACCCGGTGTTCTTAAGCGCCGCCGGCCAACGCGGTTGGGGCAATTGGCGTAGCTGGATCTGGCAGCAAGGCTTTTTGATGCTGGTGGTGATCAACCTGGTGGCCGGGTTTCAAACCCTGGGCACACTGATGGCCGTCGGCCTGATGATGCTTCCTGCGGTTTCGGCCAAGCTGTGGCACGACACCCTGCCCGCCCAGTTGCTCAACGCCAGCGGGCAGGCCTGCGTGGCGGGCTACTTCGGCCTGCTGCTGTCGTACCACCTCGATACGCCCTCGGGGCCGACCATCATCGGCTGTGCGGGTGTCTTGTATTTGATCTCTTTGCTGTTGGCGCCGGGCGGCTGGTTGCCGCGTTACTGGACCCATCGGCACCGCGTAGGCTGAAACACCATGATTTTTACTTCCTTCTGGCTCCGCACCCTGCTGGTGTCCCTGAGCGTCCTCACCTCTTTGATGCTGCCCAGCCTGGGCCTGGCGGCGGACAAATTACCCGTGACCGCCAGCTTCAGCATCCTGGGCGACCTGGTGCGGGTGGTTGGTGGCGAGCGCGTCGCCGTCACCACGCTGGTCGGGCCGAACGAAGACGCCCATGTGTTTGAGCCCAAGCCCACCGACGCCAAACATCTGCTGCAGTCCAAGCTGCTGGTGAGCAACGGCCTCGGATTCGACCCCTGGGCGCCCAAGCTGGCCAAAGCCGCCGGATTCAAGGGCCTCACGCTGGAAGCCGCGCAAGGCGTGACGCCGCGCACCCTGCCGGCCGACAAGGACCGGCAGCACGTCGGCACCGACCCCCACGCGTGGCAAAACCCCGAGAACGTGGTCATTTACGTGCGCAACATCGCGGCCTCGCTGGGCCGGCTGGACCCGGCGGGCGCCGCCACTTACCAAAGCAACAGCGCGGCTTACATTCAGGAGTTGCAGGCGCTCGACAACTGGGCCAAGGCGCAGTTCGCCACCCTGCCCCCGAACAAGCGCAAGGTCATCACCTCGCACGATGCCTTTGGCTACTTCGCGGCGCATTACCAGCTCACCTTTCTGGCGCCGCAAGGCATTTCCACCGACGCCGAACCCAGCGCCAAGGAAGTGGCGCAACTGATTCGTCAGATCAAGCGCGAACGCATCAAGGCGGTGTTTGTGGAAAACATGAGCAACCAGAAACTGCTGGCGCAACTCGGCAAAGACACCGGGGTCACGATGGGCGCCAAACTCTATGTGGACGCCCTCTCCGGTCCGACGCAGGCCGGCGCCAGCTACCTCCAACTGATGCGCCACAACGTGACGCAACTGGTAGCGGGCATGCAGCAGAACTGACACCAGCCGGGGCCAGGCGCCAAATCGCTATGAATTCAATAGCTGCTCAGGCATAGCAGACGGGGGCTAGAGGCCAGAATGGCTCTAAAAAGTCGGAAAAACAGCGTTCCAGGTCATGGGTGGCGCATGAATGATAAATTTTTCCCAAAAAATATCGATTAAAGTAAAATAATCGATTAAATCGACAATTCAATCGAGCCATGACCGACGAATTCAAAAACAAACCATACCTCACGCCCAATGAAGTAGCCCAGTGGATGATGGTCTCACCAGTCACCGTTCGCGGCTGGGCGCAAAAAGGCTTGCTGCAGGCCGAAGTGACACCCGGCGGGCACCGCCGGTTCCGTTACGAAGAGGTCGAACGCTTCGCCCGCCAATGGAACCCGGTGGGCAACAAAGGGCCTTTGAAGGTGTTGATCGTGGATGACGACCGCGCGGTGGTCGGATTTCTGCGGGAGCTGCTGGAAGGTGGCGAACATCCCGTGGTGGTGGAAACCGCCCATGACGGTTTTGATGCCGGGCGCAAGGTGCATGCTTTTTCACCGGACATCGTGCTGCTGGACCTGATGATGCCGGGCATCCGCGGCACCGAGGTATGCCGCCAGATCAAGCAGATTCCAGGTCTGGCCAGCGTGCGCGTGATCGCCATGAGCGGCTATCTCAGCCCCGAGAATGAAGCCGAGCTGCTGGCCGCCGGGGCCGAATGCTGTCTTGCCAAGCCGATTGACACCATGCGCCTGCTCAAACTTCTGGGTCTTGAAGACTGAGCGTCAAGCAAAACAGAAGGGCTCCGCATGGATCAGCAAGTTCTCCAGTCCAGCCTGAACGGCTCTCCCTACCAGGTGCTGATCGTGGACGATGATCCCGTTCACCGCGCCCTGGAGCGGGAGATTCTGGATTCCTCCAAATACGCGGTGACCGAGGCCAGTTCTGGCCGGCAGGCACTGGACCTGTTGCGCACGCACAGCTTCGATGTGGTGCTGCTGGACAAGCGAATGCCCGGCATGGACGGCGATGAGGTCTGCCGGCAGATCCGGGGGGAACTGGGTTTGGGCATGCTGCCGATCCTGATGGTGACCGGCAATGGCGACCTCGACAACCTCACCCTGAGCTTGGCGGCCGGCGCCAGTGACTTTATTCGCAAGCCCTACCAGCCGGACGAACTGCTGGCCCGGCTGGACGCCGCCGCGAGCCACAAGCGGCTGACAGATCAATTCGACAGTGCCGAATCCATGCTGTTCGCGCTGGCCCGCATGGTGGAAGCCAAGGACGGCAACACCGGCGACCACTGCTCCCGCCTGTCGCACAGCGGCGTGGTGCTGGGCAAGGCGCTGGGATTGGGCGCCGATGAACTGATGGCGCTGCGCCGCGGCGGTGTGCTGCATGACATCGGCAAACTCGGGATTCCCGACAGCATCCTGCTCAAACCCGGTCAGTTGACCGAGGAAGAGTGGGTCATCATGCGCCAGCATGTAGATATCGGCGCACGGCTGGTGGCGGGACTCAAGAGCATGCGTTTGACGGTCCCGATCATTCGCCACCACCATGAAAAATGGGACGGCAGCGGCTACCCCGATGGGCTGCGCGGCGAAGAAATTCCGCTGCTGGCCCGGGTGTTCCAGATGGTGGACATTTACGATGCCCTGGCCCACGCACGCCCCTACAAGCGCGCCATGGAACGCCAGCAAGTCATTGACATCCTGGAGTCGGAAGCGGCGCGTGGCTGGCGCGACCCGGCCTTGACGGACCTCTTCCTGAACATTGTCAAAACCCGTCCGCAAGACCTCGAAATCCCCCCGGTATCAAACGACGATCTTGGCCTGAATCTCTTCAGTGAAATTCGAAACACGGGCGCACTGGACTGGGACCACCGGACTTACCAATGACCCTTTGGCAACACACCATACCCGCCAGCCCGGGTGACAAGCATCGCATGCTGCGCCAGCAAATTATCCTGGTGGTGGCCTTGGCCATCGTCACGCTGATGACCTTGTTGCTGCCGCTGCACCACCTGCGCGTCCCGCCCCAGCATTACCTGCCCTTGCACATGCTGCTGGAGTTCGTGTCCATGATGGTGGCTTTCCTGGTTTTTGCCACGGTCTGGCACACGCCCGCCCGGGCGGTTTCAGCTTCTTTGCAACTGATCGCCGTGGCCTTGTTTGCCACGGGCTGGCTTGATTTTTTCCATACCCTTTCCTTCAAGGGCATGCCCGATCTGATTACCCCGGCGTCCCCCGAAAAAGCCATCGCCTTCTGGCTGGCCGGGCGTCTTATGGTCGCAGCCACCTTGCTGGGAGTGAGTTTTTACCCTCAGCTTCCAGCGCCGTCCACACGGGTCCGCTATGGCATTCTGGCCGCTTACACCTTCTTCAATCTGGTCGTGATCTGGGGCGTCCTTTTTCATCAAGCCGCACTGCCCCGCACCTTCATTGAAAACAGTGGCTTGACCTCGTTCAAAGTGGGATTTGAATGGTTCATTACCGCACTCCTGGTGCTGACCGCCTGGCGTGCTTACCGCCTGGCATGCCGCTTCGATCAAGAAATCTACGCCTGGATTTTTGGTGCTGCTTCGATCGCGGCGCTCGGTGAAATCTTCTTCATGCGCTATGCCGCCGTCAGCGATGTCCAGAACTTTCTTGGCCATGTGTACAAATTCGTCAGCTACAGCCTGATTTATCGGGCAGTGTTTGTAGTCCATGTGCGCAAGCCCTACGAGCGGCTCGCCGCCAAGACCCAAACGCTCCTGAAAGCCAATGAGACCTTGCGCACCCAGGCGCTGGCCTTGGAGTCCATCGTCAATCCCGTGATCGTGGCCGACCTTCAGGGCTCGGTGCACTGGCGAAATCGGGCTTCGCTCACGCTGTTGCCTTGCCCCACGCCGGAACTCGAAGCCGGGCTCTCCCTGTTTAGCGCACCCATCACGCCCGACCCGCAAGAGGCCGAAAAGATACAGGCCACTGTCCGGGCCGGCCACACCTGGCGCGGACTGGTTCACCTCAAGGATGGCGAGGCGAACAGCATCATCATGGACCGCACCGTGACACCGCTGCGCAACAAGGAAAGTGCGATTGAGGGCTATGTGTCGGTCGCAGAAAATGTGACGGAAATAATCCAGGCGCAATTGCGCTACAAGCGCGTTCTGGAGACGGCCATTGACGGCTTCTGGATCGCAGACACATCCGGCCGGCTGCTGGAGGTCAACGAGGCCTATGCCAGGATGTCCGGCTACACGGTTGAGGAATTGCTGACCATGCATATCCATCAACTGAAAACGGTGGAGCGGCAGGAGGAAGTCCAGACGCACATGCAAAAGATCGTCAAGCGCGGTTCCGAACAGTTTGAAACCCGCCATCGGCACAAGCTGGGACACGAATTCGCGGTGGATATTTCAGCCACCTACGATCCCCAAACCCGGCATGTGTTTGTGTTCTCGCGTGACCGCTCCGAACGGGTGCAGGCGGCCGCCGTCCGGCAAGACCTGGAACGGCAATTGCAACAATCTCAGAAGGTACAGGCGCTGGGTCAACTGACGGGCGGCATCGCGCATGACTTCAACAACATCCTGGCCGCCATTTTGGGCTACTCGAATCTGGCGCTGGACCGGTTTGCGCCCGACAAGCAAGGCAAGCTGGCCAGCTACCTGCGCGAGGTGATCACGGCCAGTGAACGGGCCCGCGACCTGGTCGCCAAGATGCTCACGTTCACGCGCACGCAATCCAACGCCAATGCGGGTGTCATTTCTCCCACCGCCGTAATCGAAGAAGTTCTGGCCATGATGCGGCCATCGATTCCCTCCAGCATTCAACTCAAGAGCCGCATCGAGGACCCGTTGCACATCCGCATGGACGCGGGTGAGTTGAACCAGGTCCTGATCAATCTCATCATCAATGCGCGTGACGCCATCGACGGCTACGGCACGATTGAAATTCGTTTGCATCAGGTCGAGATCAATGACCAGATTTGTGCGTCCTGCATCCAGCGCCTGTCCGGCACCTACCTGGCGCTTGAAGTGTCCGACAACGGCAGCGGCATCGCTCCGGAACACCTGTCGCGCTTGTTCGACCCTTTCTTCACCACCAAAGAGGTGGGCAAAGGAACGGGCCTGGGCTTGTCCATGGTGCAAGGCATTTTGCGGCGCGCTGGCGGGCATATCGTGGTCGAATCCCAGCCGGGTCGAGGCAGCCGCTTCCGCCTGCTGTTTCCCATTGCCTTGCCGACCATTCCACTGACTGCCGGGGAACCTAACCTCTTGAAGGCCCCTTCAGGCAAGGGACAACTGATCTGGGTGGTGGACGATGAGCCCGCCGTGGTGCGCTACATGGGGGAGTTGCTTGAAGAGGGCGGCTACCGCGTGCGGCTGTTCAACGACCCGGTCGAGGTGCTGGCCGCCTTTGAAATCAAGAAAAACGAGGTTGACTTGCTCATCACCGACCAGACCATGCCGGGCTTGAATGGCGTTGCGCTGGCGCGGCAACTGCATAGCGTGCGGCCCGGTCTGCCCGTCATTTTGTGCACCGGCTACAGCGATGGCATGGACCGGGCTGAGGTGCTGAAGCAAGGCATTCGCCGCTACTTCACCAAACCCGTGCCGGCCCATGATCTGCTGGAGGCCTTGACGGAGGAACTGGAACCCCAGGGGGCCTGATTCTTTGCCATTCAAAATCATTAATAACGATTTTAAAGAATAAAACGTAAAAATCGATTAAAACGATTGACACGCTGCTTTCGATTGGATATTCTCAGTTCCGAAGAATATCTCCAACCCCAATCAAGCAGCTACCATGAATCAGTCACTTGCACCCCACGGCGGGACGCTCCCCGCCCAGGTCGTCCACGCTTCCAAAGAAGCCGCCTGTGCCGCCATCACTGAGTTTTTAGCGTTCAAACTGGGGACCGAGGAGTACGGCATCGACATCCTGCGGGTGCAGGAAATCCGCTCCTACGAAGCCCCCACCCGTTTTGCCAACACCCCGGCTTTCATCAAAGGCGTGATCAATCTGCGCGGTGTGATCGTCCCCATCATCGACATGCGCATCAAGTTCAACCTGGCACAGGTGAACTACGACACCTTCACCGTGGTGATCGTGCTCAACATCGGCCAACAAGT
>JAZKHK010000107.1:0-5714 GCA_040385425.1 Pseudomonadota bacterium
CCACGGCAGGCCGTAGAAGATGAGCTGGGTCAGCGCCACCAGGGCCCAGCGCCAGCTGGAAAACAGCCCTGTCACGCTGCGCGGGTAGATCTTCTCGTGCGAGGCGTACAGGGAGATCAGCTCCTCTTCGGCTTCCTGACCTGGACCGGGCGGCACAAAACCCTCTTGGGGAACGATGGGGATGATCTTTTTTGCCCCGTTTGCTGAGTTGTTCACTTGGTTTCCTTCGATTGATCTGTATTGAGCATGTGGTTGGCCATTTGGAAAAAGGTGCTGATCAGGTGGGTACGCAACGCTTCATCTGACACTTGCTCGGTCAGCGCCTGGCTCATGCACAGCATCCACTCATCACGCTCCACCGGTCCGACGGCATAGGGCGCGTGGCGCATGCGCAGGCGAGGGGGGCCTTTTTTGGCGATGTACAAGGATGGCCCGCCGAACCAGCCTGAGAGGTAGTCAAACAGCATCTCTTCGCTACCTTTGAGGCTTTCGGGGTGAATGCGCCGCACGGCATAGGCTTCTGGCAGCTCATCCATCAGTGCATAAAAGCGCTGCACCAGCTGCCTGATGCCAGACTCGCCGTCCAGCGCTTCGTAAATTGAAACTGCTCGTTCAGCTTCAGTGTTCATCGGTGATCCTTGTCATGAAAGGTGTGCCACAGCGGATTTTTCTGGTAGCGCAGCCACGCGTGCCAAATATTCGTCACGAGACAGACCGGCAAAAAACCGATGCCAGCGCCGCTGCTCCAGCACCGTGCTGACGGCGCGAGCGTGGCGCTCATGGCCGGCAAACAACAGCGTTTCGTCCGGCAGGGTGAAGACGCGTTGCGTCACGCTGTCCCACAGGGCTTCCGGGGCTGCCGGCTTGGGTTGGTGTGGGCAGGCATCCACGGCCAGCAGTCCGCCACAAAATAAACGGTCGCGCCAGGCAAAGCTCAGGCATCCCTTGGTGTGGCCTGGCGTGGCCAGAACGCGCACCAACTCGTTGCCGAAAAACAGTACCTCGCCATCAACCGCGTTTTGCACCACAGGTGCGCCAAAACGGGCCAGCAAAGCTGGCTCCTGGGGTTGAAGTTGATCGTGCTCATGGGTACGCAGCACCCAGCGCAGACGCAAGTCGCGTTCGGCTAGCAAGGCCAGCAAGACCGGCTGGTCACGTCCGTGTGGATCAATGAGCACGGCTTCACGGGCGTCAAGGTCCGCCAACAGATAGGTCAGCTCGCCGCCGGTTTCGTTGTGCAGGATGCGAAAGTACATCTCAACTCCCTGTACCGTCTTCACCGATCAGCAGTTTGCTGTCCGCGAGGTATTTGTGCGGTGGAACTTCGAGATTGGTCGGTGCGGGTTTGTTTTTATAGACGCGACCAGCCAGATCGAACGTGGATCCATGGCAGGGGCAAAAGAAGCCGCCCTTCCAGTCGTCCCCCACGCTGGGGTGGCCGGAGCCTGCTGGCACGGTGGTGGGTGAGCATCCAAGATGGGTGCAGATGCCGACCGTGACAAGGTATTCTGGTTTGATGGAGCGATGAGGGTTGCGGGCGTAGTCGGGCTGCTGGTTTCGCTCGGAGGCTGGATCCACCAGTTCGCTGTCGAGCGAGGGCAGTCTGGAAAGCATTTCAGGCGTTCGCCGCATGATCCACACCGGTTTGCCGCGCCATTCGACGGTTTTGATGCCGCCAGGCAGGATGTCAGAGATGTCGGCTTCGATGCTTGCACCCATCGCCCGGGCACGCTCGCTGGGCGCGAAGCTGGAAACAAAAGGCACTGCTGTCGCCACCGCCGCTGCACCCGCCGTGGCTGCGGTGATCATGACCATCTTGCGGCGCTCGGCATCGTGTTCAGGGGCGTCAAGTGCAGCTAAGCGGGGTTGGGGAGTGGTCATGGCATTTTTCGTTTAAGACTGTCAATGATTTCATGGCAGTAATTCCATGCATTGACCTTCTTCAGTACAAGAACCATGCCATTGCTTTGTGGAGCTTGAATGCTGATTGTTTTCAACAACTTACGATTTATAGCGAGTCTTTTACATGAGGGAGTTCAGAAATGATACTGCCATATTTGGCAGATAATGCCATTGTTGGCATAAGCTGACTCGCTCAACCAGGAGAACCCGTGAAGCCCTTGCCAGAACTGATGTCCTTCCTGGAAGGACTGAATGAGCCGCATATTTTGTTTGACACGCAGTACCGCATCCTGGCGGCCAATGCGGCCTACCGTCGCCAGTTCAGCCCCGAACGCAGCGTGGTGGGGCGCACCTGCTACGAGGTATCGCATCACTTCAACGTGCCTTGCGACCAGGCTGGGGAATCATGTCCGCTGGTCCGCGCGCGCGAATCGGGGCAGCGCGAACGCGTGCTGCACCTGCACCACACGCCCAAAGGGCAGGAATACGTCAAGATCGAACTCGCACCCTTGCTGGATGCCAGCGGCGAACAGGCTTTTTTCATTGAAAGAATGGAGCCTCTGCGGGTGGCGCAAGGGCAGGCCGCCGCGCAAGGACTGATTGGCCGGGCGCCCGCTTTTCAGCACATGCTGGGGCTGGTGGCGCGGGTGGCGCCGTCGCAGGCCACGGTGTTGCTGCTCGGTGAATCCGGCACCGGCAAAGAACTGGTGGCCCGTGCGGTGCACGAGGCCAGCGGCCGGGCGCAACGCCCCTTGGTCGCGGTGGACTGTTCCAGCCTGCCGGAAAACCTGTTCGAGTCCGAACTGTTTGGCCATGAGCGCGGCGCCTTTACCGGTGCCAATACGGCGCGGGGCGGATTGGTGGAGGCGGCCAGCGGCGGCACATTGTTTCTGGACGAGGTGGGCGATATTGCGCTGGCCATGCAGGTCAAGCTGCTGCGCCTGCTTGAAACCGGCACCTACCGCCGCGTCGGCAGCACCGAGCCGCGCCATGCTGACATCCGGGTGGTGTCCGCCACGCATCGCGATTTGGACCAGATGGTGGCCGAAGGCGCTTTTCGCGAAGACCTGTACTACCGCCTGAGCACGTTTCCGATTCATCTGCCGGCCTTGCGCGAGCGCCGGGACGACATTGCGCTGCTGGCCGCGGCCTTGCTGGAGCGCGTGGCGCCCACGCGCAAGCTGCAGGTCAGTGAGTCGGCCATGGGCGTGTTGCAGGCGCAGCCTTATCCCGGCAATGTCCGGGAGTTGCGCAACCTGCTGGAGCGCACGGCCTTGCTGTGCGATGGCGACACGATTGAAGCCGGCCATGTGCAACAGGCGCTGCGCTCAGGCCGGCGACCCGTAACGCCGGAGCCGCTTGCCGCCCGCACAACCGCCGCCCCGGCCATGCCAAGCCCCCCGACCGCGCCCGACACGCTGCAGGGCATTGAGCGGATGGCGCTGCAGCAATTGGTCGCCAGCCACCAGGGCAGCCGCGCGGAGCTGGCCGCCAAGCTGGGCATCAGCGAGCGATCGCTTTACCGCAAGCTGAAAACGTTGAATTAAATTACTCCTTTTTTGATAGCTACTCACGCATGCTACACAGGGGCTAGAGGCCGATTTGGCTTTAAAAAATAAGAAATTTCAGGTTTTCTTGTCTTTGACGCCTGCTGCCGGTCGAGGTCGAGTTGCCAGAGCGCGTCGATGGCCTTGTCGGTCGGTTCATGCACTGATTTTGAGGATGCTGATTTTTTCCTTCCGCATCCAGTCTGGCGTGGCGCATCTCGTTCATTTGGCGCCCCCCGAGCAGGCAAAATAGATGCATATGACTCATCAAACTTTAATTGTCGGCGGTGGTATTGGCGGCTTGGCGGCAGCGCTGGCCTGTTCTCGCGAGGGCGCCCAAGTGGCCTTGTTCGAGCGGGCCGCCGGGTTCACGGAAGTCGGGGCGGGTATCCAACTCGGCCCCAACGTGGTGAAGATTCTTCATGAATGGGGTTTGAAAGAGGCGCTCGCAGCGGTTGCCGCGTTCCCGGACCGATTGCAGGTGCGCAGCGCCATGTCGGGCGTTGAGTTGGGTGGGTTGAGACTCGGCGCCGTGATTGCAGAAAAATACGGTTCGCCTTATGTGACGATTCACCGGGCCGATATCCAGGCTCTGCTGCTGACGGCGGTGCAACAACAGTCCAACGTGCAGTTGAACCTGGACAGTGCCGTTGCCAGTTTTGCGCAACAACAGGCGGGTGTGTCGCTGCAGATGGTTGACGGCCGCGAGGCGCACGGCGACGTGTTGGTGGGGGCAGACGGCGGCTGGAGCAAAGTGCGCCAGCAGTTGCTCAATGACGGCTTGCTCCAGCCCACGGGGCATCTGGCCTACCGTGCCATGGTGCCGCAGCAGCGCTTGCCTGAACGCCTGCGCTCCCAGCAGATTACCGCCTGGCTCGGCCCCAAATTGCATGTCGTGCAGTACCCGGTGCGCGGGGGCGAGTGGCTCAATGTGGTGGCCATCGTGCATGGCCGCACCCAGGGCGATCCGCAGAATTGGGACCACAGCGCCAATGCCGCGGAGTTGCAGCGCATGATGGGTGCGACCTGTACGCCGCTGCAGGATTTGATCAAGGCGATTGACTACTGGCGTTTGTGGGCCTTGAACATTCGTCCGCCCATGCGCGGCGCGCATGAACAGGCCAAAGGCCGCGTGGCCCTGCTAGGCGATGCCGCCCACCCTATGGTGCCGTATCTGGCCCAAGGCGCGGGGATGGCGATTGAAGATGCCAACTGCCTCGGGAAGACCTTGGGTAATGCCAGTGCAGACGTTCCTGCGGCCTTGAAGCACTACGCGGAGCAACGCTGGCAACGCAACGCACGGGTGCAAGCCGGCGCCATTCGCAATGGCCGGATATTTCACGCCAGGGGGCCGCTAAGCTGGGGCCGCAATACCGCCATGACGCTTCTGGGCGAACGTTTGCTGGACATGCCCTGGCTTTACGGCGGGGCTTGATCCTTACTATTGCTACATAAACAATAGCTACCCCCGTAAGGTAGACGGGGGCTAGAGGCTTATTTAGAGTCGACCTAGCAGCAAGAACTCCATCAACGCTTTTTGCACATGCATGCGGTTCTCGGCTTCCTCCCAGACCACGGATTGCGGTCCGTCGATGACGTCAGCCTGGACTTCTTCCCCCCGGTGCGCGGGCAGGCAATGCATGAACAGCGCATCGGGCTTGGCCGCACGCATCATCTCGGCATCGACACACCAGTCGTTAAAGGCTACTTTGCGGGCCTCGTTTTCGGCTTCATAACCCATGCTGGTCCAGACATCGGTGGTGACCAGATCAGCACCGGCGCAGGCCTGCATCGGGTCGCTGAACACCTGATAGCTTTCAGCAGAGCGCAGGCCGGCGATGGACTGGTCCACTTCATAGCCGCCAGGGGTGCTGACATGGACCTTGAAGCCCAGGATCTCGCTCGCTTGCAGCCAGGTGTTGGCCATGTTGTTGCCGTCTCCGACCCAGGCGACGGTCTTGCCTTGGATCGAGCCGCGGTGCTCAATGTAAGTGAAGATATCCGCCAGAATCTGGCAAGGGTGAAACTCGTTGGTCAGACCGTTGATCACCGGCACGCGGGAGTGGGCGGCAAAACGTTCGATTTTGGTCTGCTCAAAAGTACGGATCATCACCAGATCGACCATGCGGCTGATCACCTTGGCGCTGTCCTCAATCGGCTCGGCCCGGCCCAGTTGGCTGTCGCCGGTGGTCAGATGCACCACGCTGCCGCCCAACTGGTACATGCCGGCCTCGAAGCTCACACGTGTGCGGGTCGAGGCCTTCT
>JAZKHK010000107.1:5724-8168 GCA_040385425.1 Pseudomonadota bacterium
TCATGGCCAGGGTGCGGTCCGTCAGCGGATGGTGCTTTTCATACGCTTTGAATTTCTTCTTGATCAGGGCCGCGCGCTCAAACAAATAGGCGTAATCGGGGGCGTTGAGGTCACTGAATTGCAGGTAATGTTTCATGGCCGGAGTCTCGGATGGCAAGGTTGAAATCAGGGCGCTTCTGACAGGAGCTTTTTGATGAGCGGGCACAGGATGCTGACCACTTCGTCGGCTTCCGCGGTGGTCATGATGAGCGGAGGCACCAGACGGATGACCGTGTCGGCGGTCACGCTGAGCAGCAAGCCCTGCTCGGCACACTGGCCCAGCAAAGCGCCACAGGGAATGGCCAGTTCAATGCCCAGCATCAAACCCTGACCACGGATTTCCTTGACGGTTTTTGCCGCCAGTTCAGCTGAGAGCTCCTGGGACAGGGCTGCCACCAGATGCGCGCCCACCTTGGCGGCATTCTCCAGCAAACCTTCTTCTTCCATGATGCGGATGGTCTCCACGCCGGCACGCATGGCCAGTGGGTTGCCGCCAAATGTGGTGCCATGGTTGCCGGGCTGGAAAATATGGGCGGCTTTGGGGCCGGCCACCACCGCTCCCACCGGTACGCCGGAACCCAAGCCCTTGGCCAGTGGCATCACATCGGCCTTGATGCCGGCCCATTGATGGGCAAACCATTTGCCGGTGCGACCCATGCCGCATTGCACTTCGTCAATCATCAGCAGCCAGTCGCGCTCGTCGCACAGTTGGCGCACGGCCTTGAGGTAATCCATGTGCATCGGGTTGATGCCGCCTTCGCCCTGGATGGCTTCAAAAAACACGGCCACGACATTCGGATTGCCGGCCGTAGCCGTTTTCAGGCTCTCGATGTCATTGACGGGAACTCGGATGAAGCCTTCCACCAGCGGCCCGAATCCGGCCTGAATCTTGGGGTTGCCGGTCGCGCTCAGGGTGGCGATGGAGCGGCCATGAAACGCTTTTTCGTAAACCACGATTTCGGGGCGTTCAATGCCTTTGTCATGGCCGAATTTGCGGGCCAGTTTCAAGGCGGCTTCGTTGGCTTCCAGGCCGGTGGAGCAGAAAAACACATTGGTCATGCCCGACAACTCAACCAGTTTTTTTGCCAGCACCTCTTGATTGGGCACATGGTAATAGTTGCAACTGTGGATGATTTTGGCAATCTGGTCCTGCAGGGCCGGCACCAGCTTGGGGTGGTTGTGCCCCAGGGTGTTGACGGCAATGCCACCGAGTGCGTCCAGATACGACTTGCCGTTGACATCCCAGACGCGGCAACCCTGACCGTGCGACAAGGCAATGGGCAAGCGGCCATAGGTGTTCATCACATGGGGCGAAGCAGCTTCAATGAAAGGGGAAGCAGGCGCTTGGGTCGCGGTCAGGGCGGCATTCATGGGTTTTCAAACTCCTATTAATCAGTTGGGGGCAGCGCTGCTCGCTTGGCGTAGCTGCGCACGGCCCCTCCAATTCTTGAAAATAAAAGCGGCCCAACTTGGAGTGGGCCGTTGAATCGCAATTCTAGGCGCATCGTGCTGCTGGTTTTTTGACAATTTGACATCACAGCGATGCATTTTCTCATTTGACTCAGGTCTTGTATAAGACATAAGATAGAATGAAAAGCTGTGCGCTGCAACATCCCGACGGCGCTTACTGATTGACATCTACCCGATGGTTTCCAAAACTGACAAAGAAGTCTTTATCCTGGGGTTGACCCAAAGTGGACGCGCCTTTCGCCCCAGCGACTGGTCTGAGCGTCTGGCTGGCGTGATGAGTCAGTTTCGTCCCGGCGGCCCACAGCCTGGCAGCCATCTGGGCTATTCGCCCTGGTGCGTTCCTACTTCGGTCAATGGCGTTAAGTGCGTGATCGTTCACCCCGATCTGCGTGATTACGACATGATGGCCTGGGATTTCTGCATAAACTTTGCCAAAGACAACGACCTGCAAATCTCGCAGGGCGCGCCAGAACCGAAAGCAGACTGAGACGCAAGCCCGATCAAATCGGGGAGCCAAAAATCACTTTGTAACTTTGTAGTCGCCAACAAAAAAGCCGTTCAATTGAACGGCTTTTCTGCTTTTGCTGACAGCGCACCCGTTACAAACGGCGGATCAACTTACCAATAAATAAGTCAATCCGTGCGATTTGCCTGAAATCAGGCGGCGATTGCGGCCAGGGCTTTCACCTTGGTCGACAGGCGGCTCTTATCGCGAGCTGCCTTGTTCTTGTGGAAGATGCCCTTGTCGGCCACGGTGTCCACCACGGCTTGCATCTTGGCAAACAGTTCGGTTGCTTTGACTTTGTCGCCAGCAATCACTGCTTTTTCCACGTTTTTCACCGCTGTGCGGTATTTGGAACGCAGCGAGGTGTTCGCAGCGTTGATTTTGACGTCCTGACGGACGCGCTTACGGCCCGACGCCAGGCGCGGGTTCT
>JAZKHK010000108.1:0-2041 GCA_040385425.1 Pseudomonadota bacterium
CTGCTGGAGCGTGCACAGGTCGCCATGTCGGCGGTAGGCCTGTCCGGTTATGACGACCGCCTGCCCAGCGAGCTGTCGGGCGGGCAGCAACAGCGTGTGGCCGTAGCCCGGGCCTTGGTGCTGGAGCCGTCCGTGTTGTTGTTTGACGAGCCGCTGTCGAACCTGGATGCCCGGCTGCGGCGTTCCATGCGCGAGGAAATCCGGGGCTTGCAGCAGCGCCTGGGATTGACCGTTGCCTATGTCACACACGACCAGAGCGAGGCCTTGGCGGTCAGCGACCAGATCATCGTCATGGACCATGGTGTGATTGCCCAGGCCGGCTCACCGTCCGACCTCTACGAGCGCCCCAACAGCGAATTCGTCGCCGGTTTCATGGGCGAGGCCATGCTGTTCCCGGGCCAGGCGCATGCGGACGGCCGCATCCAGGTGGGAACGCTGCGCGTGAAAGCCCTGCACCCGGTCAAGCCCGGTCCGGTGAAGGCCGCCATTCGCCCGGAAGCCTGGACGATTGCCCCGCCCGGGGATGATGGTTTGCCCGGTGTGGTCTCCAAAAAAGCGTATCTGGGTAGCGTCAGCGAGTTCACCATCGACACCAGCCTGGGACCTATTTTTGTAGTCTCTTCAGACGTGGTTTCCAACTGGCGCCTGGGTGACGCCGTGACCCTGTGCCTTCCCGCACGGGGCGTCTCTGTTGTTCCGGCCTGAAGGTCTGCTCACCATGAACTCCCAACGCCGATGTGTGAATGCGGGCCTCGCCCTGTGGTGCGCCGGCCTGCTGCTGCCCGCCGCAACACAGGCCCAGACCCCACAGCAGCCATCCCAACTGGTATTTGGCTTGATCTCGCCCCGGGCCGAGCAAGAGACCCGTGCGAACTGGACACCCTTCGTCAAACGTTTGGGGGTGGCCGTCAGTCGCCCGTTCGAACTCAGGGTCTACGCGTCACAGGGAGAGTTGGTAAAGGCCTTCCTGGCGGGGGAGATCGACTTGGCCTGGATGGGCAATGTGCCCGCCTTGGAGGTCGTGACTGCCAGCGCGGGTAGCGTGTTTGCGCAAATGGTCACCAAGGACGGCAGCGTGGGCTACAAGTCGGTGCTGGTAGTGCACCGCGATGCGCCAGTGCACGCGCTGCAGGCCGTCATCGACAAGGCGGCGAGTCTGCGGTTTGGCGATGGCGATCCCCAAAGCACATCCGGGCATCTGGTGCCGCTGTACTTTGCCTTTCACAAGAACGGGGTCAACAGTCCCGCGGCAATTTTCAAGTCGGTGGAGATCGGAAGCCACCAGCAGAACCTGCAGAAGGTTGCCAAGAAGGCCCTTGACGTTGCCACGGCCAACAGCGAGGAATTGCTGTTCTTCCAACGCGACTTTCCGGCTCTTGCCAAGGATGTGGAAGTGATCTGGGAATCCCCGCTGATACCGCAGTCTCCGCTGCTGTGGAAAGCAACGCTGCCGGAAGCATTGAAAAAATCCATACAAAAGTTTGTCGTTGATTTTGGCGCTGCCAATCCCGAAGAAAAGCGCATCCTCTTGTCGGTCAACGGTTTGTCGCGGTTCCGTGCATCGAGCAACCGGCAACTGGTACCCGTTGCCGATCTGGAAATGTTCAAGACGCGCCAGGCCATCAACAACGACACCAGTCTTTCCTTCAACGACCGGCAGGCCCGGATTGGGCAAGCCATAGACAAAGGCTCGCGTCTGGAACTCAGGCTCAAGCTGATTCCTTAGTAACCCCCCCATCCACCAACGCGAGTGAGAACCTGCCATGTTTCGTGCATTCAAACTCAATAGCTCCATCGCACGCCGCCTGGGTGCCGGCTTTGGCGCAGTGTTGTCGCTGCTGCTGGCGGTAGCCGTGGTCAGCGGCCACGGCATGCAGGACATGGCCGCCCAGTTGGAACACATCACCGAAGTGAACGCCAACAAAATCCGGCTCGCCAGAGATCTGATGAACGACATCAACGAGCTGGCCGTTCATGTTCGCAATGTCGCCTTGGTCACGGACATCCAGAAGATGGATGCGGAGGCCAGGGAAGTAGTGGC
>JAZKHK010000109.1:0-3293 GCA_040385425.1 Pseudomonadota bacterium
TCAATTGCTCTAAAGCTGAGTACAACTCCTTCACAGTAGTCATTATTCTTAATCTGCACGCTCGAATTGTGGGCGTTGTGGTGGATTCTGTTAGTGATGTGATGGAGCTCCCCGCAGAAAGTTTAAAGGGTGCTCCGGATGTTGAAAGTGTGATCGGAAGCGATTCCGTTTTGGGGCTCGGCTCGTTAGGGGAGCGCATGTTGATTTTGCTTGACATCGAAAAACTCATGTCTGGCGTGGACATGGAGTTGGCGCCTGATGTTGTCTAGTAGAGTTTGCGGCTGTGCTTTGTGGTGGCGAACAACATGCTACTAGCCAATAGTAACTTTCGCCCCAAAGCCCCGGTCAGTAAACACATAGATAGCTCTTTAGATGTTGGTGACGGAGGGATGCAAGGCCGTGAATTCTTGTGGACGGATGCTGATTTTGATCGGGTTCAAACCCTAATTTATCAGCGAGCCGGTATCAGTTTGCACGATGGCAAGCATGCAATGGTGTATAGCCGTTTGTCACGGCGTTTGCGCGATACCGGATATCAAAGTTTTAAAGATTATTTGGGTTGGCTAGAGACGCATGACGGTCCTGAGTGGCAAGAGTTCGTCAATGCTTTGACAACGAATTTAACCTCGTTTTTTCGTGAGCAACATCATTTCGAGATTTTTGCAAATCATTTGAAATCCAAGCCAGCAAGCGCCGCTTGGCGTGTTTGGTGTAATGCTGCGTCAACGGGGGAGGAACCGTATTCAATTGTCATGACCGCGCTGGAGGCTTTGGGCCCCAAGGCTAATTTGACTTTAACGGCCAGTGATATTGATTCAAAGGTGTTGGCTTCGGCTGCGCAAGGCGTTTACCGTCTTGAAGGGCTCAAAGGTGTTGGTGAAGAGCGCATGCAGCGGTTTTTTATGCGAGGTAAAGGGGCTAATCAAGGAATGGCTCGCGTGAAACCCGAACTGCAACGCATGATTCAGTTCATAAGTGTGAATCTGATTCGGGATGATTGGCCATTTCGTGATCCATTTGACGTGGTTTTTTGTCGCAATGTCATGATTTATTTTGATGCCCCAACCCAACGCAAGGTGCTTGAGCGCATACACCGTGTGATGGCTCCGGGGGGCTTGCTATTTGTTGGACATGCAGAAAATTTCAGTGAATCGAGGGATTTGTTTGTTCTAAGAGGGAAGACCGTCTATGAGCGCCGTTAAATTTTCAGAGTTGATGAGTTGGCGCCTTGCTGATCACTGCTCCACTTGATTGCAAGGCAAGCATGAATTTGTCCTCATCCAGCTTAGGTGTTTCGGTAGCTCGCTCGATAGTTCCTGCCACCTCCAAAATTCTTGCACGAGAGGCAGTGTCGCGTATTGATCAACTCAAAGCGCAACCCCGTAATCCAGGAGAGGCTTCTTTTTTTTACCGGGATCATCATTTTCAGTATGACGCCGTAAAAGTGTTGCCGGGCGAATATTTTGTTTCCAATGAAGATTTAGTCATCATGACAGTTTTGGGATCATGTATTTCAGCTTGTATATGGGATGGTAAGGTGCGTGCAGGCGGGATGAACCACTTCATGCTTCCTGACGGTGATAGTGCTGACGGTTTTGGTCGATACGGGTCCTATGCCATGGAGTTGCTGATCAACGAAATGTTGAAGAAAGGCGCGCGCCGGGAGTCAATGCAAGCCAAAATTTTTGGTGGTGCACAGGTTATGGCTGGATTTACCACTATGAACGTCGGTGAGCGCAATACCCAGTTTGTGATTGATTACCTTGCCACAGAACGTATTCCAGTTGTGTCGCAAGATGTACTGGATATTCACCCTCGAAAAGTTTGCTTTTTTCCAGTGACGGGCAAAGCGCTGGTCAAAAGACTGGCACATTCGCATCCTGAAACGCTTGCCGTGGAAGAGCGTAAAGGGAATGCGGCAATCGTTGTCAAGACAACGGCTGGCGGGTCTGTGGACCTATTTTGAGGATCTTGAGTTGAAGAAAATCCGAGTTTTAGTTGTGGATGACTCTGCGTTGGTACGCAGTTTGTTGGCAGAAATCATCAATCGACAACATGATATGGAATGCGTTGGTTCTGCCAACGACCCCTTGATCGCACGTGAGATGATTCGCGAATTGAATCCCGATGTTCTGACTTTGGATATTGAGATGCCTCGCATGGATGGCATTGATTTTCTGGGGCGGCTCATGCGTTTGCGTCCCATGCCGGTAGTGATGATTTCGACCCTCACAGAGCGGGGGGCGGAAGTCACAATGAAAGCGCTGGAACTGGGCGCTGTTGATTTTGTGGCCAAGCCTAGAATTGGCGTGGCTGATGGACTGAGTGAGTTGTCTGCACAAATCGTGGAAAAAGTGCGAATCGCTGCGGCAGCCCATATTAAACGTGCGTTGACAGCGCCTTCTTCGTCCACAATGGGTACAAGCGGTATTGTTCCCGTTCGCGCACCGGTTGTCTCCATTGGACGGGTCTCTACTGAGAAGCTGATTTGCATTGGTGCATCCACTGGGGGGACCGAGGCCATCAAGGAAATATTGACGCGATTGCCGGCAGACTCGCCAGGCATCGTCATTACCCAGCACATGCCGCCTGGTTTCACCACCAGTTTTGCTGCTCGATTGAATAGTTTGTGTCAGATCACAGTGAAGGAGGCTGCGGATGGCGAACGAATTCTGCCCGGTCATGCCTATATTGCGCCAGGTGGTAAGCAGTTTCGAGTAAATCGTAGTGGGGCCAATTATGTAGCCGTGGTAGAGGATGGAGAGTTAGTTAATCGGCACAAGCCTTCAGTAGAGGTGCTTTTCAAGTCCGTTGCCAGTGTGGTTGGTCGTAACGCGTTTGGCGTTATGTTGACCGGGATGGGCAATGATGGCGCCAAGGCGATGCGTGAAATGAAAGATGCTGGCAGCTACAACTATGTGCAAGATGAAGCATCTTGTATTGTTTTTGGTATGCCGCGCGAAGCGATTTTGCACGGTGCTGCGGACGAAGTGCTGCCGCTTGCCCAGATCGCGTCCGCCTTGATTGCCAAGCTAAGCAGTACTGCTGATCGCTACCGGGTGTGAATTAACTGCCAAAGCGCTCTTTTAAATGGGCGCGGGCGCTTAACATCTTTCTTCTGAGTCGCGCGCGGTTTCTGATTTTAAGGGCGGTGACATCCAGCAGAGGCTTGCAGAATGTAGAGATAAGAAAAATCATTCTGTTTGATGCTGGGAATTTGGAATGGTTGAAAAATCAGGCTATAATTCAAGGCTTCGCTGATCACAGTGAAGTAAAAAAGCAAGGCGCAAGTC
>JAZKHK010000110.1:0-4756 GCA_040385425.1 Pseudomonadota bacterium
GGGTTCGGCAAAGTAAGAATAGGTGCAATCTTTCTTGTCCAGAATGATTTGGTCGAGCTTGTCGTCGGCCTTGAAAACCACTTCAGTATTGAAGTTGGCAATCAGGCTTTTGAGCTTCATGCGCACGGTGGCAGAGTTGCGGCCGCCGCGGCTGTATTCAGTTTTGAGCACGACCATAGGGTCTTTTCCGTGCATGATGACGTTGCCGGCGCGAATTTCTTGAGCGATTTTCATAGCGATGATGTGAATGTAGGCCGCTTGTCTTGCGGCGAGAGCGACATGGACCAGAGGTAAATCCAGTCAAATTTCGCAAAGCCACTGATTTTAATGGTTTTTTAAAGCAAATTGGATGAGCTGGGTCACAAGGTCATCGTGCTGCAGTTGCCGGGTTCGCGCGCTGCTCACTGTTTGCTGCCATTCTGCAAGCGCCAGCGGTGGCAAGACCGCCTGATGCAAACCGTTCCAGCGGTGATGAAAAGCCCGCAGTGAGGGCGGGGCCTTCAGAGTGGTTAAAAAGGCGTCGAGCTTGGCGTGGTGGGCATCGTCATCTTGCGGATAAATCTGCCAGATAAAAGGTTTGTTGGCCCATAAAGCGCGCACCAGCGAATCCTCTCCCCGCACAAAATTCAAATCACAGGCCCACAGCAGGTGGTCGAAATCAAGCTGGGTGAGTGTCGGGAGATATGAAAATGATAGCTGCTCACGCATATTCCATGCGGGCTGGAGGCTATTTTTGCTCTTAATGTAGGCATTGACGGCCATCGTTGCACGTCCAGCGGTAACCAGCAGACGGGTAGGGTGCGAGGCGGCGGCCAGTTGCGCCAGCAATTCATCCAGGGCGGGTGGTTCGTAACAAAACAGCGACACCAGTTGCTCACCCTGGAACTCAATGCCCAATTTCTGCAGCCAGGCGCTGCGGTCAAATCGGGCTTGGTGCGCGGCCAGATCGGGTTCGCGCAACAGCCCACCGGTTGCCGCGGTAAAGCCGGGGTAGAAGAAATGCTTGATCAATCCCGTCCCTGGCCCGTTCATGACGGGGGAGGGCAGGCCATGGCAACGCTCAACAAAAGCTTCGGCGCTCAGGTATTCCAGGTTGATCCATGTGCCTTTTTGGCCTCTAGCCCGCGTACTCTGTTCGTAAGCAGCTATAAATTCAGGAGCGATTTCGCAGCCGAAGGCTTCCACCAAAATATCGCCCATCGTCAAACTATCGGTCTGGATCGGCTGGGTCCAGGCCCTGACTTCGACATTCGGCGCACCTTCAGGGGCCATCCATGCCAAGGCGCTGGCATCGTCCACCCACAAACGCACTTGTTCGCCATGTTCAGCCAGGCCTACGGCCAGCCGCCAGCACACGCCGATGTCACCGTAGTTGTCGATGACCCTGCAAAAGATGTCCCAAAGATGTCTGTTTCCTGTATTCACGCCAGAGATTGTCCACAATACGCACCTATGCCCGTTTTGCCTGATTCCAACCCGCCTGAGCCGTCCATGTCCGTTGAGCCTTTGTTGCCGCCGATGCACCCTGAGCAGCTGCTGAACGATGTGGCGAGCCTGCCCGCTTTGCCCGGGGTGTACCGCTACTTTGATGCGGAAGGCACGGTGCTGTACGTGGGCAAGGCCATCAATCTGAAAAAGCGGGTGTCCAGCTATTTCCAGAAAAATCATGGCGGCACGCGCATCGGGCACATGGTGAGCAAAATTGTGCGCATGGAAACCACAGTGGTGCGCTCGGAAGCCGAAGCGCTGCTGCTGGAAAACAACCTGATCAAGACACTCAACCCCAAGTACAACATTCTTTTTCGGGATGACAAGAGCTATCCGTACTTAAAGATGACGGGTGCCAGTGTCACTTCAAACGAAGGCACCAGCTTTCCACGGGTGTCGTATTACCGGGGCGCGGTTGAAAAGAAACATCATTATTTTGGGCCTTACCCGAGTGCCTGGGCCGTCAAAGAAGCGATTTTGCTGATGCAAAAGGTGTTTCGCCTGCGTACTTGCGAAGACCCGGTGTTCAATAACCGCACGCGGCCTTGTCTGCTGTACCAGATCAAACGCTGTTCTGCGCCATGCGTGGGGCATATATCGGCCTCGGACTACGCGCAGGATGTCGCCAACGCCGAGCGGTTTTTGCGCGGCGATGCCCGTCAGGTGATGGACGCGCTGGAGGCCCGCATGATGGCGCATGCCGAGCGCCTTGAGTTCGAGCAGGCGGCTGAGCTGCGTAATCAAGTGGCGGCCTTGTCGAATGTGTTGCATCAGCAGTCGGTGGACAACGTGTCGGACCGGGATGTCGATATTCTGGCCGTGAAGGTGCAGGGCGGTCGGGCCTGCGTCAATCTGGCCATGGTGCGCGGCGGGCGCCATCTTGGAGATCGCCCCTATTTTCCGGTCCATGTGGAAGACGCGGCAGGGCTCTACCGCGACGAAGATGACGATAACGAGGAAATAAGGGCGCAGGCCCCATCGGTTGAAGCCTTGGTGCTGAACGCTTTCGTGGCGCAGCATTACTTGAATGTGCCGGTGCCGCCCTCGCTGGTGGTGAGTGAGCCGGTCAAACCGAGCCTGCTCAAGGCTTTGTCAATCCAGTCTGGCGTCAAGGTCAGTGCCGTGCATCAGCCGCGGGAACAGCGCCGCCAATGGCTGGAAATGGCGCAAACCAATGCCAGTCTGCAATTGGCCCGTTTGCTGTCGGAAGAAGGTTCCCAGCAGGCGCGCACGCGAGCCTTGGTCGATGCGCTGGATCTGGCGCTGGACAATCTGGACGAGTTGCGGGTGGAATGTTTTGACATCTCGCACACGGCAGGTGAGGCCACACAGGCGTCTTGTGTCGTGTTTCATCACCACAAGATGCAAAACGCCGAGTACCGCCGCTACAGCATCAACGACATCACCCCGGGAGACGATTACGCCGCCATGCGCCAGGTGTTGATGCGTCGCTACGGCAAGCTGGCCGAGAGCTTGCGGGAAGCGCAAAAAACAGGACAAACGCCTGCGGGCACGGGGCGGCTGCCTGATCTGGTGTTGGTCGACGGCGGCAAAGGGCAAGTGTCCATGGCGCGCGAAGTGTTTGAGCACTTGGGTCTGGATCTGTCATTGATCGTGGGCGTCGAGAAGGGCGAAGGGCGCAAGGTCGGCCTGGAAGACTTGGTGTTTGCCGATGGCCGTGAAAAAGTCTATCTCGGCAAAGACTCGGCAGCGCTGATGCTGGTGGCGCAGATTCGTGATGAGGCACATCGCTTTGCCATCACGGGGATGCGTGCCAAACGGGCCAAGGTGCGCGTGGACGGTGGCAAGCTGGAGGAAATTCCCGGTATCGGACCGAAGCGGCGCGCCCGCTTGCTGCAGCGCTTTGGGGGCGTTCGGGGGGTGACCCTGGCCGGAGTTGAAGATATTGCAACCGTCGAAGGAATTTCGCGCGAGTTGGCTGAAGAAATCTACCGCGCCCTCCATTGATTGGGGTCAACCGGCACACTGTCATGCCACAATATCGCCATGTTTTTTACCATTCCGACTATCATGACCTGGGCGCGAATCGCTGCGATTCCCTTGATCATCGGGGTGTTTTATTTGCCCATTGAACCTGCCAGCCGCAATCAGATTGCAACGTTGTTGTTTGTGCTGTCTGCAGCCACGGATTGGCTGGATGGTTATCTGGCGCGTAAGCTCAATCAGGTGTCTTCGTTCGGTGCGTTTCTGGATCCGGTAGCCGACAAGATACTGGTCTGTGCCAGCGTTCTGGTTCTGGTGCATCTTGGCCGTGCCGACGTTTTTGTCGCGCTTCTTATTATTGGCCGTGAAATTGCGATTTCTGCCTTGCGCGAATGGATGGCCCAGATTGGCGCCTCCAAAAGTGTGGCGGTCCACATGATCGGCAAGTTGAAAACAACCGTTCAAATGATTGCGATCCCATTTTTATTGTTTGACGGCTTGTTATTCGGCGTCATCAATACCCGTGACTGGGGCATCTGGCTGATCTGGCTTGCTGCCGTCATGACGATCTGGTCGATGGTGTATTACCTCCAGAAGGCGCTGCCTGAAATCCGGGCGCGGGTGAAGTGACGTTTGGACTGATCTGTCCAGTGTGTTTGAGTCCAGAATAAATATTTCACCGGTTTTTTCCAAGAATCAGCGGGCATAACAAGAGGCAGCCCCTGAAAACAGACTAGAATTCCGGTCCGCACTGTTGTTCGTTTGCATGTCGTGTTGGCATGAAGAGGATGCGTGGTTTTAATCACACTCAGCAGGGCAGTTAAAAGATTTTCAAAGAGCTAATTCGATTAACTCTGTTTTCATACCAAGGGTTGTTTGTGAATAAAACCGAACTGATTGAGCACATTGCATTACAGGCAGACATTTCCAAAGCTGCCGCTGCGCGGGCACTGGATGCGACAATTGGCGCTGTCAAGACCACATTGAAAAATGGTGGTTCTGTGTCACTGGTGGGTTTTGGTACATTTGCAGTTGGTGATCGTGCTGGCAGAGTAGGCCGTAATCCACGCACTGGAACTGCAATTAAAATCAGTGCAGCCAAAGTGCCAAAATTCCGTCCGGGCAAAGCATTGAAAGATGCTTTGAACTGATAAGGTTATCGGTGGGGTGATTAGCTCAGTTGGTAGAGCGGCGCCCTTACAAGGCGTAGGTCGGCGGTTCGAGCCCGTCAGCACCCACCAAGCTGTCAGACATGTAAGCGTAAAAGTTTTGGAGTGGTAGTTCAGTTGGTTAGAATACCGGCCTGTCACGCCGGGGGTCGCGG
>JAZKHK010000110.1:4766-6853 GCA_040385425.1 Pseudomonadota bacterium
CACCACCCACCCAAGAGTAAAGGCGAACAAAATGTTCGCCTTTTTTGTTTTTTTACTGGAGAGTTCTCGCATGTTTGATTTTGTTCGCAAGCACACGAAGATCATGATGTTTGTGATGTTCTTGCTGATCATCCCTTCATTTGTCCTATTTGGAATTGATGGCTATAACCGCTTTCGCGAAAAGGGCGAGGCAGTTGCTCGGGTGGGAGGCCATGACATTACGCAGGGTGAATGGGATGCCGCGCACAAATCAGAATCGGATCGCTTGCGTTCATCCATGCCCAATCTGGACGCCAAATTGCTGGATTCTCCTGAAGCTCGTTATGCCACGCTTGAGCGCTTGGTTCGTGAGCGCGTATTGGCTCAAGCGACTGAGAAATTCAAGCTGACGACCAGCGATGCCCGTCTAGCCCGCGAATTACAAGAAAACCCAACCATTGCCTCATTGCGTCTTCCGGACGGTAAATTGGATATGGATCGTTATCGTCAACTGGCTGCCAGTCAGGGCTTGACACCGGAAGGATTTGAAGCACGTGTGCGTCATGATCTGTCTGTCCGTCAAGTAGATGCGGGCATGCTCGGGACCGGTTTTTCTGCATCAGGTATCGCAGACGTTTCATTAAATGCATTTTTCGAAAAGCGCGAAGTGCAGATCGCCAATTTCAAAACGGCTGATTTCGCTTCAAAGGTCACGCCAACAGATGCTGAGCTGGATGCGTTTTACAAAGCCAACCAAGCCATGTTTCAGGCACCCGAACAAGCAAGCATTGAATATGTAGTCCTAGACTTGGCGTCCGTTAAAAAGGGTATTTCCATCAGCGAAGCGGATCTCAAGTCGTACTACGACCAGAATGCCGCCCGTCTGAGTGGCAACGAGGAGCGGCGTGCGAGCCATATCCTGATTAACGCAGCCAAGGACGCTCCGGCGGCTGAACGCCAGAAAGCCAAAGCGCAGGCTGATGAGTTGTTGCAATCGGTGCGTAAATCGCCGGATAGTTTTGCGGATGTCGCCAAAAAGAATTCGCAAGATACGGGGTCTGCTGCCAACGGCGGTGATCTTGATTTTTTTGTGCGTGGCGCGATGGTCAAGCCGTTTGAAGATGCTGCGTTCAAAATGAAAAAAGGTGATATCAGCGAAGTCGTGGAGTCTGACTTTGGATATCACATCATCAAACTCACAGACATCAAAACGCCCAAGCAACGCAGCTTTGAAGAGTTGCGAGCAGGCATTGAGGCTGATCTTAGAACTCAGCAAGCTCAATCCAAGTTCGCTGAAACTGCAGAGATTTTTACCAATGGTGTCTATGAGCAGTCAGACAACCTGAAGTCTGTTTCTGACAAGCTCAAATTGGAGATCAAAACGGTGGCTAATGTGACCCGTACACCTTCTCCCACGACGACGGGTGTGTTGGCTAATACAAAATTCCTGGCTGCAATTTTCAATCCGGAAGCCATTGAAAAAAAGCGTAACACGGAAGCGGTGGAAACAGCGCCGAACCAATTAGCAGCAGGACGCATCACTCAATACACACCTGCTCGGACCATCCCATTTGTTGATGTACGTGGCATTGTGCGTGATCGCGTTGTTGCGGTGCGGGCTGCAGAGCTTGCCAAAAAAGAAGGCATGGACAAGTTTGCGACCTGGAAAGCAGCTCCCGCTTCTGCTGTCATGCCCACTGCACAAGTCGTTTCTCGCGACCAGTCACAAAATATACCGCCGCAGATTCTGGGGGCTACCTTGCGTGCTGATTCATCAACCTTACCCGTCTTTATTGGTGTGGATCTGGGTGCTCAGGGTTATGCCGTGCTTCGAATCAACAAGATCGTGCCGCGTGCGGTGCCGACGGAGGCCGCCGCCAAACAGGATCGTGCTCAATATGCCCAGTGGTGGACCGGCGCTGAAAGTCAAGCTTACTACGGACTTCTTAAAGAGAAATTCAAGGTTGAGATCATGGCCGCACGTCCCGCGCCCACTTCAACAGATTTATCTTTGACTGCTTCAAAATAGGCGCCAGCACGCTATAATATTAGCTTACGGTGGCTGTAGCTCAGTTGGTAGAGTCCAGGATTGTGATTCCTGTTGTCGT
>JAZKHK010000111.1:0-2155 GCA_040385425.1 Pseudomonadota bacterium
GATGCGGCCGTAGCCCATCTCCTGGTTCCAGGTGCCGCTGTTGTAGCCGGGGACGGCATCGTAGGCCACGACGCCGACCTTTTCGGCGGAGCGCTCGATCAGGGCCCGCACCTCGACGTTGGTCAGGCTGGGGTAGACGCTGCGGATCAGGGCGGCCAGGCCGGCCACGTGGGGCGTGGCGGCCGAGGTGCCGTTGAAGGTCAGCGCGAAGTCGCCGCTGGTGCCCTGGGTCGTGTTGTAGCCCGAACCGCTCTGGCGGTCGGTGGTCGGGATCAGCACACCGGGAGCGACCACCGACAGCGCCGCGCCGAAGTTCGAACCCCACCACGTTTCGCCATCGGGGCTGGTCGGGCTCTTGCGGTTGTCGATCTGGTCGGAAGCGCCGACGGCGATCACCAGCGGATGGGTGGCCGGATAGGTGATGGCGCCATTGTAGTTATGGGTGGCCACGACCATGATCACATCGTTGGCAAAGGCAGCCTGGATGGCCGGATTGATGATGGCCGTGCTCCAGCCGTTGTAGCCGAAGCTCATGTTGATGACATCGGCGCCGTTCATGCTGGCGTAGTTGATGCCCATGGCCACTTCCACATCGCTCCAGGAGGCGAAGGCGATCGGCAGGATGCGGGTGTTGCCGGCCACGCCGGAGATGCCGAGGGCATTGTTGAAGGTGGCGGCGGCGATGCCGGCGACGGCGGTGCCGTGGTTGCCGGTGGGGCTGCCGTCAGGCAGCATGGTGCCCAGGTTGATGCCGGCGCTGGCGAAGCGCAGGTCGGGTTGGGACAGGTCGACGCCTTCGTCAAGGATGGCCACGACCACGGTCGAGACGCCGGTGCCGATGTCCCAGCCGGTGCTGCCCAGGCCGCCGGCGCCGATGCGCTCCATGTCCCACTGCTGTGTATACAATGTGTCGCTCGGAACGATGGCGGTGGGGCGGATCACGGGCAGGGTTTCGAACTGGGCATCGATGACGACGCGGCCCAGGTCGGCCTGGAGGCGGGCGCGCAGCTGGTAGGCATTGACTTCACGCGCATTGGTGATCTGGTAGTAGTGGAAACCGTTGAGGTACTTGGTTTTTTCCAGCACTTCCTGCAGGCGTGGCTCGACGCCCTGGGTCAGTGCGCCCAGCAGCGGGTTGGTCAGGGTGGGCAGGTTGGTCAGGTTGCCGGCAATGACGCCTTCCTGGGTGCGCAGGCGCACCACCAGCACGTTCGGAAGCGGCACCACCAGGGCGCGGCGGCCCTGCTCGTTCGACAGGCGATAGACCGGAGCGATGAAATCCAGGCCCAGGGCCAGGGCAGCCTTCTCGAGCACCTCGAACTGAGCTTGGGAAATGCCGCTGCGGGCCTGGACGAAAAAGCGCAGCGGGCTGTGGTTGACGACTTCACCGGGGACGCTGGGGAGCACGTCATCGATGTCGTTTTGTTCGAGGTACAGATCGAACGAGGCGAGGAACTGAACCAGCTGGGTACGCTCTTGCGGACGCTGGAAAGACAGCATCACGCGGCTCGTGTCGAGCAGCATGGGAACGCCGTTGCTGTGCATCAGTTGACGGGGGAAGTTATTCATGATGATCTCCTTATCGGTAGGTGAAGGAGAGTCTATGGCTGCGTTCGCTTGGGCTAATTGCGCCAGATCGAAGCGCAGTGCTGATGCTTTTCCGACACTTGGGCAAGGGGCTTGACTGCATGAATCAAAATGCGTTATAGTTGCCGGCTTTCCGTTTGCTCAGGAAAGACTACAAGGCAGAGTCCGCAGGTAGTAAAAGCGGAACCACCATTTGAGCGATTTAATAGATAGGAAGTCAACATGAAAACTTTTTCCGCTAAAGGACATGAAGTCCAGCGCGATTGGTTCGTGGTTGACGCGACGGACTTGGTCCTCGGACGTGTTGCCAGCGAAGTGGCACTCCGACTGCGCGGCAAACACAAACCAGAATTCACTCCGCACGTCGACACCGGCGATTTCATCGTCGTGATCAATGCAGGCAAACTGCGTGTTACCGGCACCAAGGCAACCGAGAAGACGTACTACCGTCACTCCGGCTACCCGGGCGGTATCTACGAAACCAACTTCAAGAAAATGCAAGAGCGTTTTCCAGGTCGCGCGCTTGAAAAAGCGGTCAAGGGCATGCTGCCTAAGGGCCCGCTTGGCT
>JAZKHK010000112.1:0-9519 GCA_040385425.1 Pseudomonadota bacterium
CGACGCGCGCCAGTTCCTGGATGTAGGGGCGCATCAGCGTGGCGCCCAGCGCGCAGTTCAGGCCGATGGCCAGCGGCTGGGCGTGGCGCACGCTGTACCAGAAGGCGGTGACGGTCTGGCCGCTCAAGATGCGCCCGGAGGCGTCGGTCACGGTGCCGCTGATGATGATCGGCAGGCGCTCGCCCGAAGCTTCAAAGTACTCGTCGATGGCAAACAGGGCGGCTTTGGCGTTGAGCGTGTCAAAAATGGTTTCCACCAGCAGCACGTCGGCGCCGCCTTCGACCAGCGCCTTCGTCTGATCGTAATAGGCCGCGCGCAACTGCTCAAACGTCACGTTGCGGGCGCCGGGGTCGTTGACATCGGGGCTGATGCTGGCGGTTTTGGGCGTGGGGCCGAGCGCGCCGAGAACAAAGCGCGGTTTGTCGGGGGTTGAAAACTTGTCACAGGCGGCGCGGGCCAGTTTGGCCGATTCGAGGTTCATCTCAAACGCCAGATCGGCCATGTCGTAATCGGCTTGGGCCACGGTGGTGGCGCCGAAGGTGTTGGTCTCGATCATGTCGGCGCCGGCGGCCAGGTAGCGCTCATGGATGTCGGTGATCACGTCCGGGCGCGTTAGTGACAGCAGCTCGTTATTGCCTTTGACATCCTTGTGGAAGTCCTTGAAGCGCTCGCCCCGGTACTGGGCCTCGTCCAGCTTGAAGCGCTGGATCATGGTGCCCATGGCGCCGTCCAGAATCAGAATGCGGTGGGCCAGAAGGTCTGGAAGGGCTTGGGCGCGGGTATATTGAAGAGGTTTCATAGCAAGTGCATTGTAGAAAAGTTCGAATTCCTGCGTGCCGGGCCGTGTTTGGCCTGCCATGCCAGTGCTTGCGTGAACTTGAAAGAACTCCAAAATGACGTGTCTCAAGACCTGCTATGCCCTGTTTTTCACCAGCCTGCTGTTGGCGGGCTGCCAGCCGAAAGCGGCGCCGGGCTGGTCGGGCTATGTGGAGGGCGACTACGTTTATGTGTCGTCGGCCCTCGGCGGCACCCTGTCGGCGTTGAACGTGCGCAGTGGCGATCAGACAACGAAAGATATGCCACTGTTTACGCTGGAGTCAGAAAACGAGCAGGCGGCACGCCTCGAAGCCGATGCCCGGCTGGCCCGCGCCAATGCCCAATTGGCGAATGCGGACAAAGGCAAACGGCAGGACGAAATCGCAGTGATCGAGGCCCAGATCAGCCAGGCGCGCGAACAGGCCCGGTTGAACGCCACGGCCCTGGCACGGGAGGAAAAGCTGGTGCAGCAGGGGTTTGTTTCCCCCGCGCACCGCGATGAGCTGCGCACCGCCCAAGCCCAAAGCGCGGCGCGCCTGGACGAACTGGCCGCCCAGCTCAAGGTGGCACGGCTGCCGGCGCGGGTCGATGAACGCGCCGCCGCTGCCGCCGACACCGAAGCCGCCCGCCAATCGGTGCGCCAGTCGGCCTGGCGCGAAGCACAAAAGTCACGTACCGCTCCGGCTGGCGGCCTGGTCACGGACACTTTTTTCCGGGTCGGTGAGTGGGTGCAGCCGGGCCAGCCGGTGGTCGCGCTGCTGCCGCCCGGCAACGTTAAGGCGCGCTTTTTCGTCCCTGAAAGTGTGTTGGGCCAGCTCCAGACGGGCATGACGGTGCAACTGGCGTGTGACGGCTGTGGTACGCCGATTCCGGCCAAAATTTCCTTCATCTCGAACCGGGCCGAGTACACGCCGCCGGTCATTTACTCCAACGCGCAGCGCGCCAAGCTGGTGTTCATGGTGGAGGCGCGGCCCAGCCCGGCCGATGGCGCCCGGCTCAAGCCGGGCCAGCCAGTCGATGTCGTGCCGGTCGCCAAGGCGGCCTCATGACCCTGAGCATTGATGTCACCGGCCTGACCAAGCGCTATGGCGGTCGCGCGGTCGTGGACAACCTGTCGATCCAGCTGGAAGCCGGGCGCATCTGCGGCTTTCTGGGTCCCAACGGCAGCGGCAAAACCACCACCATCCGCATGCTGTGCGGGCTGCTGACGCCCGACAGCGGGTCTGGCACTTGCCTCGGGCTCGACCTCATCACCCAAGCCGTGCAGATCAAGCGCCAGGTCGGCTACATGACCCAGCGTTTTGGCCTCTATGAAGACTTGACGATCCGAGAAAACCTGGACTTTGTGGCCCGCCTGTTCGAGCTGCCGCAGCGCAAGCAGGCGGTCGATCAGGCGCTGGAGCGGCTGGCCTTGACGGCTAGGCAAAAGCAATTGGCCGGTGCCCTGTCCGGCGGCTGGAAGCAGCGCCTGGCCTTGGCCGCCTGCCTGTTGCATGAGCCGCGCCTGCTGTTGCTCGACGAGCCGACCGCCGGGGTGGACCCAAAAGCGCGGCGCGACTTCTGGGACGAAATCCATCGCTTGGCGGCGCAAGGCATCACGGTGCTGGTGTCCACCCACTACATGGACGAAGCCGCCCGCTGCCATGAGCTGATGTACATCGCCAATGGCCAGATCCTGACACGCGGCAGCCAAGCCGACATCATTGCGCAGGCCGGTCTGGCCGTCTGGTCGATTGCCGGGGCCGGTCTGGAAGCGCTGGTGGCGCCGATCCAGGCGCTGCCGGGCGTGGTCAGCGTGTCCGCTTTTGGCAATACCCTGCATGTGGCCGGCGTGGAACCGGCGCTGCTGGAAGCCTCGCTCGCACCCTATCGGGCGCGGACCGACTTGCAATTGTCCCCGGCGCAGGCCGACCTGGAAGATGTGTTCATCAGCCTGATGGACCAGGTCAAGGACGGCCATGCGGGAGCGCCGGCATGAGCGCCAACCAAAGCGCCTCGTTCTCCCTGGCGCGGGTGATGGCCATCATCATCAAGGAATTCCAGCAGATGCTGCGCGAGCGGCTGACCTTTGCCATGGCCATCGGCGTGCCGGTGATGCAGCTGGTCCTGTTCGGCTACGCCATCAACAACGATCCCAAAGGCCTGCCCACCGCCTTGGTGGCCTACGACAACGGTCCGCTGGCGCGCAGCCTGGTGGCGGCGGTGCAGAACACCGGCTACTTCCACGTCGTGGCTCCGCCTGCGACCGAGGCGCAGGCTGAGCGCCTGCTGGAAACCGGCGACGTGCAGTTCCTGCTGGCGATTCCGCCCGATTTCTCCCAGCGCGTGCTGCGCGGCGAAAAGCCCGCCGTGCTGGTCGCCGTGGACGCCACCGACCCGTCGGCCGCCAGCAACGCTCTTGCTGCGCTGGGGCCGGTCACCTCAACTGCGCTGGCGCATGACCTGACCGGGCCGCTGGCCAATCTGCAGCCGCGCGAGCCGCCGTTTGAGCTGCGCATTCACCGCCGCTACAACCCCGAAGGCCTGACGCGCTACAACATCGTGCCCGGCCTGCTCGGCACCATTCTGACGATGACGATGGTGATGCTGACCTCGCTGGCCATGACGCGCGAGCGCGAGCGCGGCACCATGGAAAACCTGCTGGCCACGCCGGTGCGCCCGTTCGAGGTGATGGTCGGCAAGATCACGCCCTACATCATCATTGGCTACATCCAGCTCACCGTCATCATCCTGGCCGCCGTGTTCTTGTTTCAGGTGCCGATTGTGGGCAGCCTGACCCTGCTGATGTTCGTCATCGGCCTGTTCATGCTGGCTAATCTGGGCGTGGGCTTTACCTTCTCGACGCTGGCGAGCAACCAGTTGCAGGCGATGCAGATGACGTTTTTCTTCTTTCTGCCGTCGATGCTGCTGTCGGGCTTCATGTTCCCGTTTCGCGGCATGCCGCCGTGGGCGCAGGTGGTGGGTGAAATCCTGCCTTTGACGCATCTGCTGCGGGCGGTGCGCGCCATCATGCTCAAAGGCGCGACGTTTGGTGAGATCGCGCCCAACCTCTGGCCCATGGCCTTGTTTTTACTCGTCGTCGGCGCCATCGCCCTCAAACGCTATCGCCAGACGCTGGACTGAAACCGCCGGACAATAGGGTATGAAATCCAACTTGCCGAATGAAACAGGGCGCCCGCGCCGTGATTCCCGGCTTTTGGCTGAAAATTTAAGGTAAATTGGCCTCTAGCCCCCGTGTAGCCTGTGTGAGTAGCTACTGAATTAATAGCGTTCTATTTTGTCTATCCACCTTATTCTTCAAGAAGTCTTCGGCTACGGCGCGTTCCGTGGACCGCAGCAAGCCATCATCGAACACGTCGTCATGGGCGGCGATGCGCTGGTGCTCATGCCCACCGGCGGCGGTAAATCGCTGTGTTACCAGATTCCGGCGATTGCGCGCGAGCAGGACGGGCAGGGCATCACGGTGGTGATTTCGCCGCTGATCGCGCTGATGCACGACCAGGTTGGCGCGCTGCATGAAGCGGGCGTCAACGCCGAGTTTTTGAACTCCACCCTGTCGGGCGAGCAGGCCTCGCAGGTCGAAAAGCGCCTGCTGCGCGGCGACATCACGCTGCTGTACTGCGCGCCCGAGCGGGTCATGACGCCGCGTTTTCTGGCGCAGCTCGATTCCCTCTACGAGCGCGGCAAGCTGAGTTTGTTTGCCATCGACGAAGCGCATTGCGTGAGCCAGTGGGGCCATGACTTCCGGCCTGAATACCGCGGCCTGACCGTGCTGCACGAGCGTTACCCCAATGTGCCGCGCATCGCACTCACCGCCACCGCCGATGCGCTCACGCGCGCCGACATCGTGGAACGGCTGCAGTTGCAGGAGGCCCAGCAGTTCGTCAGCAGTTTCGACCGCCCCAACATCAGCTACACCATCGTCGAAAAGCGTGACGCCACGCAACAGCTGCTGCGGTTCATCTCGGAGGAACACCGGGGTGACGCGGGCATCGTGTACTGCCAGTCGCGCAAGCGCGTGGAAGACATTGCCAACATGCTCTGCGATGAAGGCATCGCCGCGCTGCCCTACCATGCCGGGCTCGATGTGAAAGTGCGCCAGGCCAACCAGGACCAGTTTCTGCGCAGCGAAGGCATTGTGATGGTCGCCACCATCGCTTTCGGCATGGGCATCGACAAGCCCGATGTGCGCTTTGTGGCGCATCTGGACATGCCCAAAAACATCGAAGGCTACTACCAGGAAACCGGCCGCGCCGGGCGCGATGGCGAAGCCGCCGACGCCTGGATGTGCTACGGCTTGCAAGACGTGGTGAACCAGCGCCGCATGATCGACGAGAGCCCGGCCGCCGAAGAATTCAAACAGGGACTGCGCGGCAAACTCGATGCGCTGCTTGGCCTGGCCGAGGCCACCGACTGCCGCCGTGTGCGCCTGCTGGCTTACTTTGACGAGGCCAGCCAACCCTGCGGCAATTGCGACAACTGCCTGCACCCGCCAGCGGTGTGGGACGGCACCGAGGCCGCCCGCAAGCTGCTCAGCACCATCTACCGGGTGCAGCAAATGGGCGGCAGCTATGGCGCGGTCCACATCATGGACATCCTGCGCGGCAAGGTCACCGAGAAGATCACACAGCGCGGCCATGAAACCCTGAGTACTTTCGGCATTGGCGCCGACTTGAGCGAAGTGCAGTTGCGCGGCGTGCTGCGCCAGTTGATTGCGATTGGCGCGGTCGCGGTCAATGCCGAGGCCTTCAATACCTTGCAGTTGACCGAGGGTTCGCGTGCCGTGCTCAAGGGCGAAGTGCCGGTGCGCCTGCGCGCCTCGGTCTCGACCCCGGCTGACCGCAAAGCCAAACGCGGCAGCAGCCCCAGTGCGGTCGCCAAAGCGCCCGCCTCACTCGATGCCGACGGCCAGACCCGTTACCTGGCTTTGAAAGCCTGGCGCGCCGAAGTGGCCAAGGAGCACAACCTGCCCGCCTACGTGATCTTCCACGACGCCACGCTGGTGGCGATTGCCGAACGCGCCCCGCACTCGCTCGACGATCTGCAGGGGCTCAGCGGCATGGGTGCGAAAAAGCTGGAGGCCTATGGCGAAGAGGTGCTGCGGGTGGTGATGAGCGCGCAGCCGTCCTGAAGGCCGCGCTAATGCGCGCCGTAACTGGCGAGCCGATGCGCGTCAAGAATGCAGATCTCGCGCTTGCGGATCTCGATTATTTTTGCCGTTTCAAGCTCGTGCAAGACACGCGAGAAATACTCCGGCGTCAGGGACAGCCGTGAGGCAATCGTGGCCTTGCTGACCGGCAGGGTCACGGTGACCATGCCCAGGGTGGCCGTGTCTTCTCCCTCGAAATCCTTCAGCAGGAAGTCGATCAGTCGCTGCATGCCGCTTTGCAGGACATAGCCGCCGATGTCCTGGCGCATCGAGTTCAGCCGGTGTGACAAGTCAGACATGATTTGCATGGCGACACGGGCGTCCCGGGCGATGGCGTCCATGACGGCTTGTTTGCTCACACTCACCAGCATGGTGTCCGTCAGGGCTTGGGCGTTCAGCGTATGCGGTTTGTTCAGAAACATCATCTCCTCGGCAAAGCTGTTGCCGGGGCCGACATAGTCAATGATTTTTTCCTGCCCCGACGGAGAGGCGATGTACAGCTTGATGTGGCCGGTGATGATGAAGTGAAATTCTTCGCAGGCCTCGCCCGCCCGAAAAATCATATCGCCTTGTGCCAGGCGCAGTACCTTGCAATCTTGTGCCGCATCTTCCCGCTCGGATGGCGAAAACATGCTGAACATGGGGAGTCCAGCCAGGTAGTTTGATTTACAAAAACATTCGATGTCCGATTTCATGGCAGGGGGGTTGCAGCCGTGAACCGGTCAAGAACGAGGCGGCTGTTTTTGGATTGAAACTTTTGCATCACTGCGGAGTGTATTCTTAACCTATCTTAGATTTAATCCGGTATTTCCCTTGGGCAAACCGGCCTCTCCAGCGCGCCAGAACGGTCAGTACGTTGCAGCATATACAGGTGCGTGAAATTCGTGCATGCTTGCATTGTTGGCGCTTGAACAGCGCCCGGATCAAGACCTGACAAAGCGCAGGGTGGGGTTCTTCAACAGCAAGGAGACAGCATGCGACTGGATATCTACCGCCGAGCCGAACGTGAAGGCCATTTTTCCTATCTGGCGGTGCCCGAGGGAAAGAGGATTCCCGAAGAAGCGACCAATACCGATTGGGAAACCGTGGCGCGTGGCATGGACATGGAAGGCGATGCCAGCGAATTTTCGCGCTTCTCCATTGAGCAGGCGCTACCGCAGATTCAGGAAAAAGGCTACGCCATCACCAGCAGCAAAAATCTGGAAACCTGACGCTTTGGGGCCGGGGCGTCAGGCGTCCAGCTCCGGGTAGCGCCGGAAGATGTCTTCCTCGTTGAAGGGAATGCAGCGTTCGCTCAGCAGGTAGGCCGACACGGCGGGATGCCGCTCCACGCGTTCGTGCAACGCCAGCACCAGCGGGGTGGTCTGCAAGGCGCGCATCGCCGCCTTGGGAAAAGCATAGAGCAGGCCTCCCACCACCTGGAACAGCGACAGATCGGCATAGCTCAGCCGGGCGCCCACCAGATACCGGTCGCCCTGGGGGTTGCGCGCCAGCACCGACTCCAACCAGTCGAGGTATCGGGGCAGGCGCTGGGTGCGGAATTCCTTGGCCGCCCGGGCCGCCTCCGCCTTCTGGTCTTCGTAATACAAACCCGTACCCACCGGGTGATGCGTGTTGTGCACCTCGGCCACCAGGTCGGCCATCGTGAGCTGGATCTGATGCGTCCACAGGCGCTCCGCTTCAGGGGCCCCCACCAGCTTGAGGCGCGGGCCCAGGTACTGCAGGATGGCGGCGGTCTGCCCGATCACCTGCTCGCCATCCACCAGCACCGGGCAGGCAAACGGCGGCTGCGTGACGGACTCGTCTTCCAGGTAATGAAGCAAGGCCGGCAAGCCTTGCCCCCGGGCGGCGTCGCCGCGCGCGACATCCACATAAGGCGCTCCCGCCGCTTCCAGCGCCAGCCGGACAAATTCGCCGCGCCCGGGGATGCCGGGCCAGTAGTGAAGTTGGTAAGTCATGGCTGACGACTATAGGCAGCGGCATGGTTTGCCACTTGACGAACCTCAAACCTGAAATTCATATAAAAAATAGGCTAAATAAGCCTCTAGCCCCTGTGAAATATGGATGAGTAGCTATTTAATTGATAGCGTGTTGGGGCTCATTCAGCGCCTTAGCCCAGATGGGTATGGCGCGCCTGTTTCGGCTCGGTTTCCATGGCCGCCAGCCCTTGCAGGATGCCGCAGGCGTCCACCGCCTGGTCGTTCTGGCAGCGCTGGCGCAAGGCCGCCAGTTGCTGTTTGAGTTGCGTGAGTTCGCGCAGGCGCTCATCGACATGGGCCATGTGCTGGTCGAACACGGCATTGATGGCGCCGCAGCCTTCGGCCGGTTGGTCCGCCAGGCGCAGCAGGGAGTGGATCTCCTCATGGCTCATGTCCAGTGCGCGGCAATTGCGGATGAAGCGCAAACGCTCGACATGCGCCGGGCCGTACTGCCGGAAGTTGCCTGCCGTGCGCGCGGGGGCGGGCAGCAGGCCTTCCTTTTCGTAGTAACGCACCGTCGCCACCGTGCATTGCGCGACCTGGGCCAATTCGCCGATTTTCATCTTGTGCTCCAAATAAGGCTTGACCCTATAGTAGCTTCAGGGTGCCTAATGGTTTGAATTATTGAGGAACTCCCCATGACAAGCCATGCCGGGCACGATCACAGCCACGCTCATGACCATGCCGCTGACCACGGTTGCGCCGCCCCGGTTCCATCAGAAAAGCCCAAGGCGGCTTGCTGCGGGGCGGGTGCCTGCGCCCCTGTGATGCCGCTCAGCCTGCCCTTGGTGGGTGCCGAAGGCATGCAAACCCCGATCCGCATCCTGCAGATGGATTGCCCCACCGAAGAAGCACTGTTGCGCAAGAAACTGGGCGGCATGGCTGGCGTGACGGGCCTGGAGTTCAACCTGATCCTGCGCGTGCTGACGGTCACGCACGAGCCCCGGATCATTGAGCATATTCTGGATGCCGTTCGCTCCCTGGGGTTCACGCCGGAGCTGGCCAGTGAAGGGTCTGCCCCGGCCGAAGCCTTGCCGCAGCCCGCCAAACCCTGGTGGCCGCTGGCGCTGGCGGGCGTGGCGGCCCTCGCGTCGGAAGCGGTGCATTGGACCGGCGGGCTCAACGAGGTGTCGGCCCTGCTTGCCGTTCTGGCGGTCGCGGCCTGCGGCCTGGGAACCTACAAAAAAGGCTGGATCGCCCTGCGCCATGGCAACCTCAACATCAATGCCCTGATGAGCATTGCCGTGACCGGCGCACTCCTGCTCGGCCAATGGCCAGAAGCCGCCATGGTGATGGTGCTGTTCACGATCGCGGAGCTGATTGAAGCCAAGTCCCTCGACCGGGCGCGCCATGCCATCCAGAGCCTGATGCAATTGACGCCCGAACGCGCCACCGTCCTGCACGCGGACGGCCAGTGGCGCGATGTGGCCGCCAAATCGGTGGCCCTGCAGGCGCGCGTGCGCATCCAGCCGGGCGAGCGGCTGGCGCTGGACGGCCACATCGTCAGCGGGCGCTCCACCCTCAATCAGGCGCCAATCACGGGTGAGAGCCTGCCGGTCGAGAAGGGCGAGGGCG
>JAZKHK010000112.1:9529-10499 GCA_040385425.1 Pseudomonadota bacterium
CGCCGGTCGGACCGATCCGGCTGGACGTGGCAAGGAATCGTCGGTCAAAGGCAATTCTTTGTTTACCAGGCGCTCAATGGCGCGCACGTCGCGCTCTTGGTCAAGGGTCGCCAACGAAAGGGCGATGCCGTTTTTGCCGGCACGGTCAATGAAGCCGGCTCGTTCGAGTACCTGGTGTCCGCGCTGGCGGACGACAGCACGCTGGCGCGCATCATCCATGCCGTTGAAGCCGCGCAAGGCGCGCGGGCGCCCATGCAGCGCTTTGTCGATCGATTTGCGCAGGTCTATACCCCGGTGGTTTTCAGCATCGCGCTGGCGGTGGCCCTCGTGCCGCCGCTGGCCGGGGGCGGCGACTGGTTCGCCTGGATTTACAAGGCGCTGGTGCTGCTGGTGATCGCCTGCCCTTGCGCGTTGGTGATTTCAACGCCGGTCACCCTGGTGAGCGGTCTGGCCGCTGCGGCGCGCCACGGCATCCTCATCAAGGGCGGTGTGTTTCTGGAAGAGGGGCGCAAGCTGGCCTGGCTGGCGCTCGACAAGACTGGCACCATCACCCATGGCAAGCCGGTGCAGACGGATTTTGTCCTGCTCAACGGCGGGGACGAAGCGGTGGTGCGCCGTCTGGCCGCCAGCCTGGCCAGCCGCTCCGACCACCCCGTGTCACGCGCGCTGGCCGCAGCGGCCCGGCGTGACGGCATCCTCTTGCACCCGGTGGACAGTTTCGAGGCGCTGCCGGGACGCGGCACCACCGGGCTGGTGGACGGCAAGCGTTACCACCTGGGCAATCACCGCCTGATGCATGAGCAGGGCTGGTGTGCTCCGGCGCTGGAAACCCGGCTGTCGGCCCTGGAAGCGCAAGGTAAAACCGTCATTCTGCTGGCCGATGAACAAGCGGTGCAGGGCTTGTTTGCGGTGGCCGACACGGTCAAGGAGGTCGACGCGGGCACGAGCAACTCGGGGGCGAAGACGCTCG
>JAZKHK010000112.1:10509-18765 GCA_040385425.1 Pseudomonadota bacterium
GCCCACCGATCAGCGCGGCAAGTACCGTCCAGCTCGACCGCGAAGCGATGGCTGAGCTGCATGCCCTGGGGATCAAGATCGTCATGCTGACCGGGGACAACGCCCACACGGCGCGGGCAATTGCCGCGCAGGTCGGCATTGACGAAGCCCATGGCGACTTGCTGCCCCAAGACAAACTTCAGATGATTGAGCGCAAGCTGGGTCAAGGCGGGGCGGTCGGCATGGTGGGTGACGGCATCAATGACGCGCCGGCGCTGGCACGGGCCGACATCGGGTTTGCCATGGGCGCCGCCGGCACCGGCACGGCGATTGAAACGGCGGATGTCGCTTTGATGGACGACGATTTGCGCAAACTCGCGCGTTTTGTGCGCCTGTCACGCGCCACCCATGCGCTGCTGGTTCAGAACATCACGCTGGCGCTGGGCATCAAGGCCGTTTTTTTGGTCCTGACGCTGACCGGCGCCGGCACCATGTGGATGGCGGTGTTTGCCGACGTCGGGGCGAGCCTGCTGGTGGTCGGCAACGGCTTGCGCATGTTGCGCAAGTAGTTTGCAGCCCCCACACGGCTTACCGGCCCAGAACCGGAAACAGCTTGATCAGCCCGTCCGACATCACCTCGACCGCCAGCGCGGCCAGGATCAGGCCCATCAGCCGCGTCATGACGTTGATGCCGGTTTTGCCCAGGCCCCGGGCAATCGGTTGCGCCAGGGAAAAGCACACGGCGGTGGCCAGCGCGATGACGATGCCGTAGCCCACCAGCGTCGTCAATTGCAAAATGGTTTTGGCCTTGTCGGCATAAATCACCACCGTGGACATGGTGGCGGGGCCGGTCAGCAGTGGAATGGTGAGCGGCACCACGGCAATGCTGGCGCGGGCGGCGGCGTCATGCATTTCTTCTTCGTTGGATTTGGCTTCGGCCGGCTGGGCATTGAGCATGGCCAGCGCCGAGGTGAGCAGCAGCATGCCGCCGCCAACCTGGAAACTGGCCAGCGAGATACCGAAAAACTCCAGAATGTGAAGTCCCATCAGCGCACTGACGGCGATCACGACGAAGGTGCTGAACGACGCAATCATGATCGTGCGCCCGCGTTGCTCGCGGGTGAAATCCTGCGTGTAGTGGATGAAAAACGGCACGATGGCCAGCGGGTTGACGATGGCCAGCAAGGTCACGAGGGGTTTGAAATCCATGGGGATGTTCCGGGTTTGTTGGTCAATGAAGCGGGTTGGAGGGGTGCGGTGCTGGCAGCGTCTTTAGCGGCCGCCCGACACATCCAGCAGGGTGCCGGTGGTGTAGCTGGCGGCATCCGACAGCAGCCACATGATGGCTTGCGCCACCTCCTGGGCCGTGCCGGCGCGCTGCATCGGCAGCAGCGGTGCCATTTGCTGCACCCGCCCGGGCTGGCCGCCCGAGGCATGGATTTCGGTCTCGATGATGCCGGGTTGCACGGCATTGACGCGGATCTTTTCCTGGATCACTTCCTTGGCCAGCCCCACGGTAAAGCTTTCGATCGCGCCCTTGCTGGCGGCATAGTCCACATACTGGCCCGCACCGCCCAGCCGCGCCGCCACACTGGAGACATTGACGATGGCGCCGCCGGCTCCGCCATGGCGCGGGCTCATGCGTTTCACGGCTTCCCGCGCACACACGATGCTGCCCACCACATTGATGTCGAACATGCGCTTGAGCCGGGCCACGCTCATCTCGTCCACGCGGGCCGCCACGTCCACCACGCCGGCGTTGTTGACCAAGGCCGTGAGGCGCCCCAGCTGGGCGTCGATGGTGGCGAACATCGCCAGCACCTGCGCCTCTTGGGCCACATCGGCCTGCACGGCAATGGCCTGGCCGCCGCTGGCGCGAATTTGCTGCACGATGCCATTCGCCGCCGCTTCGTTGGCGGTGTAGTTGACGGCCACGGCGTAGCCTTGTTGCGCCGCCAGCAGGGCGGTGGCGGCGCCAATGCCGCGCGAGCCGCCGGTGATCAGAGCAATGGGATTCATGGGGGTTCCTGTTATGTGAACATGATCACGGTCATGGGGTCGTCCAGGCGGCTTCAACACTGCGCTGCAATCCGTCACGCAGCAGGGGCTCGATGGCGCTGGCCGTCAGCGGGCGGCTGAACAGATAGCCTTGCGCTTCGTCGCAGCCGTAGGCGCTCAGGAAGGCCCGCTGACTCTCGGTTTCCACGCCTTCAGCAATCACCGTCAGTTGCAGCGTGTGGCCGAGCTGGACAATGGCGCGCACGATGGCCGCATCGTCCGCGTCAGTGGCCAGGTCGCGCACAAAGGACTGGTCGATCTTGAGTTTGTCCACGGCGAGGCGCTTCAGGTAGGACAGGCTGGAGTAACCGGTGCCGAAATCATCGATGGACAGTTGCACGCCCAGCGCCTTGAGGCTGTGCAGGGTGGCCATGGCGGCCTCGACATCCTGCAGCAGGATGGATTCGGTCAGCTCAAGTTCAAGCCACTGCGCAGCCAGGCCGGAGCGCGCCAGCGCGGCCGTGACGGTGTCCAGAATGTTGCCGCGGCGAAACTGCAGGGCCGACAGGTTCACCGCCACCACGATCGGCGGTAAACCGGCCGCCTGCCAGGCCGCAGCCTGACAGCAGGCCTCATTGAGTACCCATTCACCGAGCGCAATGATCAGGCCGCTTTGCTCGGCCACCGGAATGAAGTTGCCTGGCGGCACCAGCGGACTGTCGGGCGGTTGCCAGCGCACCAGTGCTTCGACACCGAAGATGCGGCCCGTGGTGAGGTCGATTTGCGGTTGGTAGTGCAGCAGGAACTCTTCGTTTTTCAGCGCGCGGCGCAAGGCGCCCTGCAACTGCATGTGCGCCAGCGCGTCCACATTCATGCCGCTGGCGAAGAAGCTGTAGGCATTCTTGCCGCTGTCTTTGGCGTGGTAGAGCGCGGCGTCGGCATTTTTGGACAGCGTGTCGAAGTCGTTGGCATCGTCCGGGAACAGGCTGATGCCGATGCTGAACGTGGTGGTCAGCGCATGACCGGCCAGCTCAAACGGTTCGGCAATGGCATCCAGAATCTCCTGGGCCATCCGGGTCACGGTACCGGCCTCGGTCAGGCCGCCGATCAGGATGATGAACTCGTCGCCGCCCTGGCGGCAGATCGTGTCGCTGTCCCGGATACAGCCGCGCAGGCGTTCGGCCAGGGCCACCAGCAACTGGTCGCCCATGGCGTGGCCGAGGCTGTCGTTGATCTGTTTGAAGTTGTCCAGATCGAGAAAGAGCATGGCGATCTTGGTCTTGTCGCGTTCGGCCTGTCCCATGGCGAAATCAAAGCGGTCGCGCAGCAACAACCGGTTGGGCAGGCCGGTGAGCACATCATGGTGGGCGAGGAAGGCCAGCTTTTCTTCGGCGCTGGCGCGCTGACTGCGGGCGCGCAGGGTTTCGATGCCATAGGCCAGGTCGCCCGCCAGCTCCTGCAGCAGCGCCACCTCTTCCGGGAAAAAGGCATCGGTGGCCGCGGAATAAATGGCCAGCGCGCCAAAAACATGCTGCTTGCCCCGCAAGGGCAGGCCGATGCTGCAACGAAACCCGCTGTTTTCTGCCGCCGCACGCCATCGCGCAATAGCCGGGTTGGTGCCAAAGTCGTGGTTGACCTGCGTCTCGCCGGTCGCGATGGCCCGCCCCGTCGGGCCTAGGTCCGGCGCGCTATCGCTCCAGGAGATCAGCGCCGCCTTGAGGTAACCGTCCTCCGCGCCGGCCTGGGCGACCGGGCGCACCGTCTTTTCAGCATCGTCTTCGGCATAGCCGACCCAGGCCATCTGATAACCCCCGAGATCGACCACCAGTTGGCAAATCTGCTCCAGCAGGCTCTGTTCGCGCTCGGCATGAACCAGGGCCATGTTGCAAGCGCTCAACAGGCGCAAGGCCCGGTTGAGCCGGCTCTGGGCGGCTTCGGCCAGTTTTTGCCGGGTGATGATGTCGAACACCGCCACAAAGCAATCGGTGTCGGCGTGGTAGGCGGAAACCGAAAACCACTGCGCCAGCGCCGCCACATGGGATTCGAGCTTTTCGGGCGCACCGCCGGCGGCGACCCGGCCGTAGGCGTCCATCAGGTCCACGCTGCTTTCGCAGTAACCGGGGATCAGGGTGCTGATTTTTTTCCCGACGGCATCGGTCAGGCCGGTCAGGCGCGCAAAGGCCGGGTTGACTTCCAGCAGAACGAAATCCACCGGTTTGCCCTGCTCGAAAATCATGCGGCAATAGGCAAAGCCCTCCAGCATGTGGTCAAACAGCGAGCGAAAACGGGCCTCGCTGAGGCGAATGGCTTCGTTGGTCTGCTTGCGCGCCGTGATGTCGCGCACGAAGATGAGCGAGCCGTCGTCCTCGCCCAGATGAAACGGGACGGCAGAAATTTCCACGTCGATCAGCGTGCCGTCCAGCTTCAGGTAGACCTGTTCCAGCGGCGGCGTGTTTTGGTGCTCTTCATTGACACGGCGAATTCTTTGCGCCACCGCTTCGCGGTAGTCGGGATGAATCCGCTCCAGGATGGGCTGGCCCAGCAGTTGGGCCTCCGAGGTGGCGCCGAACAAGGCCAGGGCCGCGCTGTTGAGATAGGCAAAGCGGCCTTGGGCCTGGATGTAGATGCCATCCGGTGCCCGCTCGACCAGTCGGCGAAAGCGCTGCTCGCTCTCGCCCAGCGCGGCTTCGTAGCGCTGGCGGTCGGTGATCAGCTGGTTGAAGTTTTTCACCAGTTGACCGACTTCATCGTGGCGCACCAGGGGCAGCGGTGCCAGCGGCGTCTGCCCGTCGGTCATCGATTGCATGGCTTGACTGGCTGCTTCCAGCGGGGCCAGCAGGCGGCGCAGCATCAGCCCGATGAGCAGGGTGGCCGCCAGTGTCAGCAGCGCCGCCAGTGCGTAAAAATAGTTTTTGAGTGTCTTGACCGGGCCGAAGGCGACCTCGGTCGGCAGCGCGGCCATCACCAGCCAGTCGGTGGTCGGCACCCGAACGCCGGAGTAGAGCTTGCTGAACCCTTCCGAACTGAACGCCACCCCCGAGCCTTCAAAACCATCCGCCATGCGGTCATAGATCAGATTTAGGCCGCGCACCGGCGAGGGTTGCAGGTTGCGCTTGCTGTCGGTGGCGGCGATGATGATCCGGTCGCGCAGGGACATGACGAAATATTCGCCCTGGCCGATTTGTGAGCGATCCGTCACGAAACCGAGGAAGTTGGGTGCGTTCAGGTCCGTGAAGCCCACCATCACGGCGTGCAGTTGGCCATTGGCAGCGAATACCGGCACGGCCGTGGTGAGCACCGTGCGCCCCAGTGCGCGCCCGATGACGGGTTTGCCGATGTAGGGTTTGCCGGTTTTCACCACCTGGGTGACATAGTCGCGGTCCCCAATGTAGAGCCCGCGCCGCCCCGGCACCACGGGGTAGTCGGCCATGATGACGCCATCGAGACCGACCACCGCAATGCCGGCGGAAAAGGCGATGTGCAGGTAGGGGCGTTGGGCCAGCAGCGGTTGTAGCGTGTCGTAACTGAGTTCTTGCGGCAGGCCGACGGCGGCGCGCGTCAAGCCGTCAATATTGTCTTTGAGCCGGGCATCGAGTTGAAGGGCCACCCGCCGGGTGTCGGCCAGTTGTTGTTCCGAAAGCAGGTCTTCGAGTTCCCCGTGCAGCACGCTCGCGGACAGGAACGCCAGCACCCAGATGGACGCCACAAAAAGCCCGACCGTCATCAAGATCAGCCGGGTCTTGAGCGACATGCCGCGGATTCTGTCGATCCATCGAGGCTGGGGTTCCGGATTGCTGTGATTCATGTTGTATACCGGAGATGCGGGGTTCTGACCGTCTTTGACCTTGCGTTGGCGTGCGTTGAATGAAGCGGCTTCAGCGAGAGGATCGTTCCAGGTAGCGTTTTCGCCAGAAAAACACCACCAGCCCGAGTGCAATCGTCAGCATCAGGATCATGGCCCATAAAAAACCATTGGACTGGTGCAGAAAAGGGATGAATTCGAAATTCATCCCGAAAATGCCGGCAATCAGGTTGAGCGGCAAAAAAATGGCGGTCAACACCGTGAGCGTGCGCATGATTTCGTTGGTGCGGTGGCTTTGGGCGTTGAAGTGCATCTGGACTGCGGTCTCGGCACTCTGCTCCAGGCGGCGCACATGGTGCACCACGCGCTCAATGTGCTCCAGCACATCGCGGCTGCGTACGTGCAGCAGGTCGCGCTCGCGCTGTCCGGCGGGTGTGTCGGTGTCGGGCCAGGTTTTGATGGCTTCGATCCAGTCCTGAATGGCAGAGCGCTGGTCTTCGCAAATCTCATCCAGGTGGTGCAGCGACAGCCGGGCATCGAGCAGCGCGCCCCAGTTGCTGAAGCGGGACCGGGGTTTCAACAGCTCCGTCTGCCAGTGGTCCAACTGGTGCGTGAGTTCGCGGCGCAGTTCCAGGTAGCCGTCCACCATGTGGTTGACGATGCGCAGCATCAGGTCCGCCGGGCTGGTGGGCAGGCGCGCACCGGCGGCGTGGGACGCGGCAGACGCTGAATTCAGCAATTTGGCGGCATAGGCTTCGCGCACCGTGCAGTCGGTGGGGTGCACGGTGAGCAAGAGGCGATCGAACACGGCAAACCCGACCGGGCTGGTGTCGATGCGCCGCAGAATGGGCGGGCCGCCACGTGCCGGCCTGCGGTGCAGGGGCAGGCCGGGCTGTTCCAGATCGGTTTCGGAGTTGCCGGCGGCCAGACGGCGAAACACCAGCACGTCGTATTGCGAGGTGTAGTCGTAATGCGAGGGCAACTGGTTGTTGAGCAGGTCAGAAATATGCAGGTCGACCAGTTGCATGCCGCACCACGCCTGCAGGGCGGTCTGAATCTGCGCCTGCCTGACCTCGAATTCCCGGCGTCCGCAGGCGAGCCAGAGGTAGCCCTTGTCTGGCAGCCGCAGCTCGGACAGCGGCGTCTGCGCATCGATTTCCGCAACGCTGGCGCCGGTGATGGTGAAAATTCGCATGGACAGGTTTTGACGCCGATTTATAGAAGAAAAAGCACTCTAGCCCCCGCCAATAGTGCTTGGGTAGCTATTGTTTTTGTAGTAACTTGGCGGCGTCCCGCGCAAAGTAGGTCAAGATGCCATCCGCTCCGGCGCGTTTGAAGGCCAGCAGGCTTTCCAGCATCACGGCGTCGTGGTCGAGCCAGCCGTTCTGGGCGGCGGCCTTGAGCATGGCGTATTCGCCGCTGACCTGGTAGGCGAAGGTCGGCACCTTGAATTCATCCTTGACGCGGCGCACCACGTCCAGGTAAGGCATGCCGGGCTTGACCATGACCATGTCGGCGCCCTCGGCGATGTCCATCGCCACTTCGCGCAAGGCCTCATCGGAGTTGCCCGGGTCCATCTGGTACACCTTCTTGTTGCTTTTGCCCAGGTTGCCGGCAGAGCCGACGGCATCGCGGAACGGGCCGTAGAACGCACTGGCGTACTTGGCGCTGTAGGCCATGATGCGGGTGTGAACGAAGTGATGGGCTTCCAGTGCCTCGCGGATGGCGCCGATGCGGCCGTCCATCATGTCGCTCGGGGCCACAATATCGACGCCCGCGCCGGCCTGGGTCAGGGCCTGACCGACCAGCATCTCAATGGTGGCGTCGTTCATGATGTAACCGTCTTCGGCCGGGTCCGGGTCGGGCAGCCCGTCCTGGCCGTGGGTGGTGAAGGGGTCCAGTGCCACGTCGGTCATGACGCCGAGTCCGGGGAATTCCTTTTTCAGGGCGCGGACGACGCGCGGCACCAGACCGTCCGGGTTGAGGGCTTCGCGCCCGTCCGGTGTTTTCAGGGACGAATCGATCACCGGGAACAAGGCCATGACGGGAATGCCCAGCTTGACGCAGTCTTCGGCGACGGGCAGCAGCAGATCAAGGCTCAGGCGTTCCACGCCCGGCATGGAGGCAATCGTCTCACGGCGCTGCTGGCCGTCAAGCACAAAGACCGGATAGATCAGGTCATGGGCGGTCAGCGTGTTTTCGCGAACCAGGTTGCGTGTAAACGCGTCGCGCCGCAAACGGCGTGGACGGCCCAAGGGATAAGGTGCGTGTTGTGTCATGGCGAAAAGTGTATAGGGAGAATGATTTTTGTCATTCGCAAGGGAATATATTTATGCCCTTACTTGAAAAGGGACTATTTATTTGTTAAATTACGTCCGGGCAGTTCGCTGCCTCCCGCTTTTCCTCCCTGAGCGGGGCCTTGATGTGTGACAGCAAATAGGCTTACCACCCCAGCCCTCGTGCTGGGGTTTTTTTTG